>CALMNS010000104.1 GCA_937871635.1 uncultured Solirubrobacter sp. | reverse complement strand
CCCGAGCACCGTGAAGGCGAGCTCGGGCGCGACGGCGGGCGCGGCGGGCACGCCGGGCGGCGACCCGATCACGGGGGCGAGAGGCTCGGCATCCGGGGGTCGATCGGCCCGTGCATCCCCGGGTTGACCCCGGTCGACGCCGCGTCGGTCCGGGTGCCGTCGGGCTTGTGGCCCTTCTGCTTCTCGTAGTTGCCGACCGCGTTGCCCTGGTGGTTGCCGGGCGTGTGAGCCGGGGCGTCCTGCTTCGTGGCCGGTTTGCCCGTCCTGATCACCATCGTGTCTCCTCCCTGGTGGGTAGGTCGTCGAAGAAGCCGTCGATCGCGGCCCAGACCTCCTCGCCGCCGCCGAAGCCCTTCCAGCGGCTGCGGATGAGGCCGACGAGCTCGTAGCAGTCGTCGATCGGCACGATCCAGTGCTCGCGCATGTCGCGGGCGCGGCTCACGAGCAGCGCCTCGACGTCGGGCTCCATGGAGGCGAGGACCGGGTTGGCCTCGGCGAGCTCCGTCCACGCCTCGAGCTCGAGCAGCGACTCCGTCGGGCCGGCCGGGCTCGGGTACATCGCGCAGACGCGCTCGGCCGGCGTGGAGTGGAAGAAGAACGCCATGTCGACCGGGATCCGCAGCCGGTCCCACTGCGCCCCGTCGAGGACGAAGTTGTCGAGCCGGCGGCGGCGGGTGGGGATGAGGCGCAGGTGGCCGCCGCCCGCCGCGCGGGAGTCGAACAGCAGCGCGCACGCCCGGCACGCGCACATGATCCGGCGGTCGTTGAGGTCGACGACGTGGCGGTGCCCGGGCGGGACGACGGCCGCGCACAGGTCGCACTGCTCGACGATCGCCGCCGGCGGAGCGGCCACCGGCTCGTGGACGGGCGGGCCCTGCGCCAGTCGCGCGAGCCGGGAGGCCACTCAGCGGACCCCCGCGGGCTGCACGGCCACCCGCACGAGCCCGGCCGAGTCCTCGAGCAGCGGCACGGGCTCGAGCTGGAGCTCCGGCGCGTCCACGCAGCGCCCGGCGCGCACGACGTCGTAGCGGTGCCCGCAGCCCGGGCACGCGAGCTCGGCGCCGAGCAGTCCGGCGGCCTCGAGCGTGGCGCCCTCGAGCGAGCCCTCGCAGCCCGGGCAGCGCGGTCGATAGGCGTAGGGCTGGCCGCTCGCGAGCCGCATGAAGAGCACCGGCTCGCCCAGGATCACCTTGAGAAGGGTCCCGCCGTTCGCCAGCTGCGGCAGCGAGCCGGCGGGGGCCCACTCGCCCTCGGGCTCGGCGGGGGCGACGAGCTCGATCTTCAGGAGCGGCGCGCCCTCTGAGGGCGTGACCCCGGGATCCCCCTCCGCCTCGACCCGCTCGACGTCGGGCGCCGCCTTGAGCACCGCGTCCTCGATGGCCAGCTTGAGCGTCATCGCCGACGCGGGGCAGCCCTCGCACGAGCCCTGCATGCGCACGACGGCCACGCCGTCGCGGACCCCGACGAGCTCGACGCCGCCGCCGTGCGAGCCCAGGTAGGGCTTGACGCCCTCGAGCGCGTCGCGGACCCGCTCCTCGACCCCCACGGGGTGCAGCCCGTGAAGCAGCAGCAGGTGCTCGACGAGCTCGTCGGAGGCCAGCGTCATCGTCTGCAGCCCGCCCACCCGGTCGACGATCCGCTCGAGGCCCGCCCCGTAGAGGTCGAGCACCGCCTGGACCGTCTCGAGCGCGAGCTCCCGGGCGACCGGGTCGGGCAGCGACTCACACCGGTCGAGCAGCCCCTCGACCCGGCCGATCAGCTCGTGCTCAGCCACCCGGGTGGGCTCCCCCGAACATCGGCGAGTGCACCTGCTTGAGCGTCTTGCCGCCGCCGAGGTACATGTGCACGCCGCACGGCAGGCACGGGTCGAAGGACCGGACCGCCCGCATGATGTCGATGCCGCGGAAGTTGTCGGCCCCGTTCTCCTCGAAGATCGGCATCTGAGACACCGCGTCCTCGTAGGGGCCCGGCGTCCCGTAGGAGTCCGTCGGGCTCCCGTTCCACGGGGTCGGCGGGTACGGGTGGTAGTTGGCGATCTTCTTGTCCTTGATCACCAGGTGGTGCGAGAGCACGCCGCGCACCGCCTCGTGGAAGCCGCAGCCGATCGCCTCGTCGGGCACGTCGAAGTTCTCGAACACCTTCGTGTTGCCCGAGCGGACCTCCTGGAGCCCCTGGTCGACGAAGTGCATCGCCATGGCCGCCGCGTAGGCGATGAAGTACACGCGGGCCCGGTTGCGCTCGATCGCGTTGGACCACTGCGGGATCTTCCACTCGAACTCGGTGTCCGGCGTGTTCGGCGTCTTGGGGAGCTGGATCTTGACGCTGTGGCCGGTGGACTGCACGAACGGCGTCTGGACCTTGCCGGCCAGCGCCGTCGCCCACAGCCGCGCGATCGCCCCGCCGCCCGTGTCGAGCGCCAGGTAGTCGCCCGTGCGCTTGTCGTACCACCGGGGGCTCATCACCCACGAGTAGTTGCCGCCGTCGAGGTCGCGCTTCTGCGGCCTGGGGATCGTGGTCTGGTTCCACGGGTGGCGCCGGTCGACCGGGTTGCCCAGCGGGTCCTTGTCGACGAACATCGTCTCGTCCGCCCAGTCGTCGTAGTACGACGAGCCGAGCAGGATGCGGATCCCGAGGTTGATGTCGACGAGGTTCGTCGTCACGAGCTCGCCGTCGACGACGACGCCCGGGGTGACGAACATCTCGTTGCCCCAGTGCTCCATGTTGCGGTAGTCGTAGTCGACGTGCTCGGGGTTGTTGAACGCGCCCCAGCAGCCGAGCAGGATCCGCCGGCGGCCGACCGCCTCGTAGCCCGGCATCGCCTCGTAGATGAAGTCGAACACGTCGTCGTTCATCGGCACGGCCTTCTTGAAGAAGTCCATGCAGCGCAGCAGCCGCGACAGGTAGTCCGTGAACAGCTGCGGCGTGGCCTGGGTTCCGACCCCGCCGGGGTAGATCGTGGAGGGGTGCACGTGGCGGCCCTCCATGAGGCAGATCATCTCGCGGGTGATCCGGCTCATGAGCAGCGACTCGCGGTAGACCTCGCCCGTGAACGGGTTGTAGGCCCGCATGATGTCGCCGATGGTCCGGTAGCCGTGGACGTGGGCGTTGGGCGCCTCGGTCTGGTTCGCCTTCTCCATGACGCTGGGGTTCGTGTCCTGCAGCATCTGCTCGCAGTAGTCGACGAAGACCAGGTTGTCCTGGAAGATCGTGTGGTCGAACATGTACTCGGCGGCCTCGCCGAGGTTGACGATCCACTCTCCCAGCGGCGGGGTCTTGACCCCGTAGGCCATGTTCTGGGCGTACTGCGAGCAGACGGCGTGGTTGTCACCGCAGATGCCGCAGATCCGGCTGGTGATGAAGTGCGCGTCGCGCGGATCCTTGCCCTTCATGAACACGCTGTAGCCGCGGAAGATCGACGACGTCGCCTTGCAGGAGACGACCTCGCGCTGCTTGAAGTCGATCTTCGTGTAGATGCCGAGGTTCCCGACGATCCGAGTGATCGGATCCCAGGACATGTCGACGATGTTCCCGGCTTCCGGGTCGACGCGCTGACGGGTGGTGGTGGCCATGGCTGACAGCTCCTCCTAGTTGCCCCAGCGCGGGTCGTAGCCCGTGGTGAGCTTGTCCTCGTTGTGACGCCACTTGGTCTCTTTGTTCATGGTCCGGTTGGTGATCCCGCGCAGCCGGCGGATGACCGGCCCGTAGGTCCCGGTGACCGCCGTGGAGACGCCGCCGCCGGGGGGCGCGTCCATGAACGGCATGAACTTGTCGGGGAAGCCCGGCATCGTGCAGCCGATGCAGATGCCGCCCACGTTCGGGCAGCCGCCGATGCCGGCCATCCACCCGCGCTTGGGCACGTTGCAGTTGACGACCGGGCCCCAGCAGCCGATCTTCACCTGGCACTTGGGCGAGTTGTAGTCCTCGGCGAAGTCGCCCTGCTCGTAGTAGCCCGCCCGGTCGCAGCCCTCATGCACCGTCTTGCCGAACAGCCACTGCGGGCGCAGCGCCTCGTCGAGCGGGATCATGGGCGCGAGCCCGGCGGCCTGGTAGAGCAGCCAGGTCAGCGTCTCCATGAAGTTGTCGGGCTGGACGGGACACCCCGGGATGTTCACGATCGGCAGCCCCGCGGCCGAGCGGTAGTCCCAGCCGAGGTAGTCGGCGAGGCCCATGCACCCGGTCGGGTTGCCCGCCATCGCGTGGATGCCGCCGTAGGTCGCGCAGGTCCCCACCGCGATCATCGCGAACGCCGCCGGGGCGAGGTCGTCGATCCACTGGTTGATGGTGAGCGGCTCGCCCGTGGCCAGGTCGTTGCCGAACGACGTCCAGTAGCCGTCGCCGTTGATGTTCTCGTTCGGGATCGAGCCCTCGATGACGACCACGTACGGCGCGTCGAGGGTCCCCTCCTTGGCGGCCCGGAACGGCTTGATGTACTCCTCGCCGCCGAGCGTCGGGGAGAGCACCTTGTTGTGGAGGTTGACCTTGGGCAGCCCCGGGATCGCCCCGAGCAGCACGTCCTCGATCGCGGGCTGGGAGGCGGCGGTGATCGAGATCGTGTCCCCGTCGCAGCTCATCCCCTCCGAGATCCAGAGGATGTGGACCTCCTCGACGCCACCGGTCGCCTCCGGTGCGTGCGGTGCATCAGTGCTCATCGCTCACCCTCCCACTCGTCATCAGCGCTTCGGTCAGCTCCAGCGACTCCACCTGCAGCTCCTCGCCCCGGACCACGTCGACCGACAGCGACCCGCAGGCCGGACAGGCCAGCGGGAAGCCGTCGAGCTCCCCCTCCGCTGCGCAGTCCCGGCACACCGCCCCGATCGGGACGGCCTCCACCTCAAGCGCGGCGCCGTCGAGCGGCGTGCCGTGGGTGCAGAGCTCGAAGGCGAAGGCGAGCGCCGAGGGGACGACCTGGCGCAACCGGCCGATCCGCACGTGCACCCGCACCACGGGCGACCCGCCGGCGTGCCGCGCGGCGACGTCGACGATGGCCTGGGCGATCGAGAGCTCGTGCACGCCCGCCTCAACAGATCCTCGGGAGCGGGTCGCCGACGAGCATGTCGAGCACCCGCCGGCCGCCGAAGGCGGTCTCCATCAGGACCATGCCGTGCGGCGAGGTGCGGACCTCCCCCACGTCGGCGGCGAGCTCGCCGCCGGGGACCGCGCGCAAGGCGGCGAGCGCCGCCGGGGCCGCCTCGGGGGCGACCACGGCCACCAGCTTGCCCTCGTTGGCCACGTGCATCGGGTCGATGCCCAAGAGCTCCGCCGCGCCGGCCACCACCGGCGAGACGGGCACGTCGGCCTCGCGGACGAGCATCGCCACCCCCGACGCCCGGGCGAGCTCGTTGAGCACGGAGGCGACCCT
>CALMNS010000103.1 GCA_937871635.1 uncultured Solirubrobacter sp. | reverse complement strand
CGGCGGCCGCGGCCCTGGCCGCGATCGTCGTCGGCCGCCGGCGCTAGGCGGCGCTAGCCGTACCGGTAGCCGGTGAGCGCGCGCAGCTTGGAGCGGTCGTGCCGGGAGCCGATGCGCCGGACGGTGCCCGACCGCGAGCGCATGACGAGCGACTCGGTCGACGCCCCCCGCGTCCCCTCGTAGCGCACGCCCTGCAGCACGTCGCCGTCCGTGACGCCGGTGGCCGAGAAGAACGCGTCGTCGCCCCGGACGAGCTCGTCCTGGGTCAGCACCCGCGAGAGGTCGTAGCCCGCCTCGACCGCGGCGGTCCGCTCCTCGTCGTCGCGCGGCCACAGCCGCCCGACGAGCGCCCCGCCGGTGCACTTGATCGCCGCGGCGGAGATGACGCCCTCCGGCGTGCCGCCGATCCCCCACAGCAGGTCCACCGCGTTGGAGCCGTCGACGGCGAGCAGCGCCGCCGAGACGTCGCCGTCGGTGATCAGGCGGACGCGGGCGCCCGCCGCGCGGACGGCGTCCATCGCGTCCTGGTGGCGCGGGCGGTCGAGCATCACGACCATCACGTCGTTGACCTCGGTGCCCTTGCGCTCGGCGATCAGCCCGACCGTCTCGCCGAGCGGGCGGTCGAGGTCGAGGAGGTCGGCGAGGTGCTCCCGCGCCGCCATCTTCTCCATGTAGACGCAGGGCCCCGGGTCGAACATGGTCCCGCGCTCGGAGAGGGCGATGACGGCCAGGGCGCTCGGCATGCCGAGCGCGCAGAGGCGGGTGCCCTCGAGCGGGTCGACGGCGATGTCGACCTCGGGCGGCGTGCCGTCCCCGATCGACTCGCCGTTGTGGAGCATGGGCGCCTCGTCCTTCTCCCCCTCGCCGATGACCACCAGCCCGTCCATCGAGACGGTGTGGAGCACGGCGTGCATGCCGTCCACCGCGGCCTGGTCGGCGGCCAGCTTGTCCCCGCGCCCGACCCAGCGGGCGGCGGAGAGCGCGGCCGCCTCGGTGACGCGGACGAGCTCGAGCGCGAGGTTGCGGTCGGGATGGGTGCCCGGGCCGGCTATCGGAGGACCCCTGGCGGCTTGCGCCTGCGCTCGGACTCGGCGGACCGCAGAGCGCCGCCGCCGAAGATCAGCAGCGCGCCGAGCATCATCAGGAACCAGCCGATCCCGAGCGAGATCTGCCCGCTCGGCTCGCCCGGCCGGTCCAGGATGCCGTTGTAGAAGACGAGGCCGATCGCGGTCATCCCGATCACGGCGGTGAGCTCGCCGCGCGGCCAGGAGAGCTCGTGATCGCGCAGGATGATGTAGACCAGGATGAGCGGCGCGGCGGCGGCCAGGAGCAGGAGCCAGCGCATGACGTCATGGATCTCCCAGGCGCTGACCGCCTCGCGGGCTCCGCCGATGACCGCGTTGGGGTTGTCCGACGGCCGGTAGGCGGTGAGGAACATGGCCACCGCGAGCACGATGCCGCCCGACGCGGCCACGATCTCCGAGCTCGAGAGGTTCTCCGGGTGCATCGGGGCGCGAGCCTACCCGCCCGTCGGCCAAGCTGTCTGCACCATGGTCTTCGAGCGCCTGCATCCCCGGCCGGGCCCCGTCACGGCGCCCGAGCTCCTCGCCGGGCTCCGCGACGGGGGTGGGCGGGGATTGATCCTGCTCAACATGGTCGCGACCGTCGACGGGCGGGCCACGGTCGAGGGGGGCTCGCGCGGGATCGGCGGCGCGGGGGACCGGCGGATGTTCGCCGAGCTGCGGGCGGTGGCCGACGCGGTGCTCGTCGGGACGGGCACCCTGCGCGCGGAGCCCTACGGCCGGCTCGTCCGCTCGCCCGAGCGCCGCGCGCGCCGGGTGGCCGCGGGGATGGCCGAGGACCCCACGGCGGTGCTCTGGAGCCGGCGGCTCGACCTGCCCTGGGAGGCCGAGCTGTTCTCCGTGGCGTCGCAGCCCGTGGTGGTGATCTGCGACGAGCCGGGCCCGGTACCGGAGGTCGCCGCCCCGGTGACGCTGCTGCCGGCGCGCTCGCTCGGCGTCCTGCGCGGGCGATTCGGGGTCCTGCTGTGCGAGGGCGGTCCGCGACTCAACCGCGAGCTGCTCGCCGAGGGGATGCTCGACGAGCTGTTCCTGACCCTCGGGCCCCGGCTGGGCGGCGACGCCGGGGCACCCGGGATCGTCGACGGCGCCTTCCCGCCCGCCGACCTCGAGCTGCGGTGGGTGCTCCGCCACGCCGACGAGCTCCTGCTGCGCTACTCGGTAGCGTCGCGCGCATGAACATCGAGGGAGCACGGGCGCTCATCGCGGGGGGCGCCTCCGGCCTCGGCGCGGCCACCGCCCGCCGCCTGCACGCCGCGGGCGGGGACGTCACCATCGCCGACCTCAACGAGGAGCGCGGACGGGCGCTGGCCGAGGAGCTCGGCGACGACCGGGCGCGCTTCGTGATCGCCGACGTCGCCGACCCGGCGGCGATCGAGGCGGCGGTAGCGGCGGCGGCCGACGGACCGGGCGGGCTGCGGATCTCCGTCTCGTGCGCGGGGGTGGGCTGGGCGGAGAAGGTCGCCGGCAACCGCCACGGCCCCCACCAGCTCGAGTTCTACGAGAAGGTCATCGCCATCAACCTGGTGGGGACCTTCAACGTCCTGCGCCTCGCGGCGGAGGCGATGGTCGGCAACGAGCCCGACGCCGGGGGCGAGTGCGGCGTCTGCATCAACACCTCCTCGATCGCCTACGCCGACGGCCAGATCGGCCAGATCGCCTACGCGGCCTCCAAGGGGGGCGTCGCCTCGATGACCCTGCCCGCCGCGCGGGACCTCGCGAGCAGGCGGATCCGCGTGATGACCATCGCGCCCGGCCTGTTCGACACGCCGCTCCTCGCCGCCCTGCCGGGAGACGCCCGCGAGAGCCTCGGCGCCTCCGTGCCGCATCCCGCCCGCCTCGGGCTGCCCGAGGAGTACGGCGCCCTCGCGGCGCACGTGGTCGAGAACCCGATGCTCAACGGCGAGGTCATCCGGCTCGACGGGGCGCTGCGGATGGCCCCGCGGTAGCCCCGGCGGTCCGGAACCCGCGCCCGCCCGTACCTGAGTCGGGCCCACTCACATCCGGTCGCTTCAGGGTGTATAGTGCTTACCCAACGTAGGTCACTAGCGAAAGTGAACGCACACCCTTCATGACCTCTTTGCTCCTCATCCCCCTCGACGACACCGTCGTCTTCCCCACGATGGACGTGACCCTGCCGGTGGACGTCGGCACGGAGGAGCGCGTCCTGCTCGTCCCCAAGCACGGCTCGGAGTTCGCCGCGGTCGGCACCATCGCCGAGGTCGGCGACAGCGTCCGCATCCCGGGCGGCGGGCGGGCCGTGCAGCTCTCCGGCGTGAGCCGCGGGAAGCTGGGCGCCGCCCACACCGACGCCCTCGGCCGGCTGATGGTCGACGTGACCGAGGTCGAGGACGAGACCCCGGTCGACGGCCGCACGCGCGACCTCGAGCGCGAGTACCGCGCCGTGGTCGAGGAGCTCCTCGAGCTCCGCGGCGACGACGGCCGGGTCGCCGCCTTCGTGCGGGCGATCACCGAGCCCGGCGTGCTCGCCGACACCACGGGCTACGCCCCGGACCTCACCTACGCCCAGAAGGTCGACATCCTCGAGACGCTCGACGTCACCGAGCGCCTCGAGAAGGCCCTGCGCCTGCAGCGCGACCGGCTGACCGAGCTCTCCGTCCGCCGCCGCATCCGCGACGACGTCCAGTCGGGCGCCGAGAAGCAGCAGCGCGAGTACTTCCTGCGCAAGCAGATGGAGTCCATCCAGCGCGAGCTGGGCGAGGACGCCGGCTCGGTCTCGGAGGAGTACCGGACGAAGATCGACGACGCCGGGATGCCCGACGACGTCTCCGAGCACGCGCTCAAGGAGCTCGCGCGGCTCGAGCGCCAGGGCGAGCAGTCGGGCGAGAGCTCGATGATCCGGACCTACCTCGACTGGCTGATCGCCGTGCCGTGGTCCAAGCGCTCGGAGGACCAGCTCGACCCGGTTCACGCCCGCGAGGTGCTCGACGCCGACCACGCCGGCCTGGAGGACGTCAAGGACCGCATCACGGAGTACCTGGCGGTCGCCAAGCTCCGCCGCGACCGCGGGATCGAATCCGACGACAAGCGCTCCGGCGCGATCCTCACCCTGATCGGCCCGCCCGGCACCGGCAAGACCTCGATCGGCGAGTCGATCGCCCGCGCCACGGGGCGCGAGTTCGTCCGCATGTCGCTCGGCGGCGTGCGCGACGAGGCCGAGATCCGCGGCCACCGCCGGACCTACATCGGCGCCATGCCGGGCCGCCTCGTGCGCGCCCTGCGCGACGCCAAGACGATGAACCCGGTGATCATGCTCGACGAGGTCGACAAGGTCGGCGCCGACTGGCGCGGCGACCCGTCGGCGGCCCTGCTCGAGGTCCTCGACCCCGCGCAGAACCACTCGTTCCGCGACCACTACCTCGACGTGGAGCTCGACCTCTCCCAGGTCCTGTTCATCGCCACGGCGAACGTGACGGAGACGATCCCGGGCCCCCTGCTCGACCGCATGGAGGTCATCCGCTTCGACGGCTACACCGTCGAGGAGAAGGTGGCCATCGGGCGCAACTACCTGTTCCCCCGCCAGCGCGAGCGCAACGGGCTGCGCGAGGACGAGGTCACCGTGTCCGACGACATCCTGCGGACGATCGTGCAGGAGTACACCCGCGAGGCCGGCGTCCGCAACCTCGAGCGCGAGCTCGGGACCGTTCTGCGCAAGACGGCGACCAACATCGCGTCGGCCAAGGTCGAGGCGCCCGTCGCGGTGGAGCTCGAGACGGTCCGGGACGCCCTGGGCCGGCAGAAGTTCTTCCAGGACGCCGCGATGCGCACGGCGGTGCCCGGCGTGGCCACCGGCCTCGCGGTCACCGGGGTGGGCGGCGACGTGCTGTTCATCGAGGCGACGCGGATGAAGGGCAAGGAGGGGCTCGTCCTCACGGGCCAGCTCGGCGACGTCATGAAGGAGTCGGCGCGGATCGCCCTCTCCTACGTGCGCGGCCACGCGGAGGAGCTCGGCATCGCCGAGGACGCCTTCGAGGACCGCGAGTTCCACGTCCACGTCCCCGCGGGCGCGATCCCGAAGGACGGCCCGAGCGCCGGCGTGACCATGGTCACCGCGATGGCCTCGCTGCTCTCCGGGCGCCCCGTCCGGCACACGGTGGGCATGACCGGCGAGGTCACGCTCCAGGGCCGGGTGCTGCCGATCGGCGGCCTCAAGCAGAAGGTGCTCGCCGCCCACGCGGCCGGGCTGACCGACGTGATCCTCCCCGAGCGCAACCGGGGCGACCTCGACGACGTGCCCGCCGACGTCCGCGAGAAGATGGCCTTCCACCCGGCCATGTCGATCGACGAGGTGCTCGCGGTCGCGCTCGAGCCCGGGCGGGTCGGGCCGGACTCCCGGGTGAAGGTCGCCGCTTGAGCGGCCGCGGACGTTTGCGCCGCATCGCCGCGCTCTTCCGCCCCCACCGGGGGCGGATGGGCGTGGTGCTCGCGCTGATCGTCTTCTCGGCCGGCCTCGGGGCGCTCTCCCCGTTCCTCCTGCGCGAGGTCCTCGACCAGGCCATCCCGGAGCGCGACACGACGCTCCTGGCCTGGCTGGTCGGCGGCATGATCGCCATCGCCGTCGCCACCGGGGCCATCGGCGTGGGCCAGACCTACCTGTCGAACGTCGTCGGCCAGCGGGTCATGCACGACCTGCGCACGCAGGTCTTCGCCCACCTGCAGCGGCTCTCGCTCGCCTTCTTCACCCGCACCCGGACGGGCGAGGTGCAGTCGCGGATCGCCAACGACATCGGCGGCGTGCAGGCGGTGGTGACCACCACCGCGACCTCGATCGCCTCGAACGTCACCACGGTGGCGGCGACCATCGTGGCGATGTTCCTGCTCGATCCGCTGCTCGCGGTCTTCTCGCTGGCGGTGCTCCCGCTCTTCGTGTGGATCTCCCGGCGGGTCGGCCAGCAGCGCAAGGCGATCACCACCGTGCGCCAGGGCGCCATGGCCGACATCTCCTCCCTCGTGCAGGAGTCGCTGAGCGTCTCGGGCGTGCTCCTGGGCAAGACGATGGGCCGCTCGGCCCAGCTCGCCGACCGCTTCACGGGCGAGTCGGCGCGCCTCGCCGACCTCGAGGTCCGCTCGCGGATGGCGGGCCGCTGGTCCATGGCCACCGTGCAGACGTCCTTCGCGGTGATGCCGGCGCTCGTCTACCTCTTCGCCGGCCTCTCGCCCACCGCGGTGTCGATCGGCACGCTGGTCGCCTTCACCACCCTGCAGACCCGCCTCTTCTTCCCGATCGGGTCGCTGCTCAACGTGGGCGTCGAGCTGCAGGCCTCCACCGCCCTGTTCGACCGCGTCTTCGAGTACCTCGACCTGCCGATCGACATCGTGCCCGGCACCCGCACCCTGGGGCGGCGGGCCGACGGCGACCTGCGCTACGACGACGTGTGGTTCAGCTATGACGACGAGGCGCCGATCCTGCGCGGCGTCTCCTTCGAGGCCCCGGCCGGCACCCGGACGGCGATCGTCGGGGAGACGGGCTCGGGGAAGACGACCCTCGGCTACCTGGCGGCCCGGCTCTACGACGCCGACCGCGGCACCGTCTCGATCGACGGCGTCGACGTGCGCGAGTTGACCTTCGACTCCCTCGCCGACACGGTCGGGGTCGTCTCGCAGGAGACCTACCTGTTCCACGCCTCGGTGCGCGACAACCTGCGCTTCGCCAAGCCCGACGCGAGCGAGGAGGAGATCGAGGCGGCGGCCCGGGCCGCGCGGGTGCACGAGGTCGTCGACCGGCTGCCGGAGGGCTACGACACCGTGGTCGGCGAGCGCGGCTTCCGATTCTCGGGCGGCGAGAAGCAGCGCATCGCCATCGCCCGCACCATCCTGCGCAACCCGCCCGTCCTCGTGCTCGACGAGGCGACGAGCGCGCTCGACGTCGAGACGGAGCGGGCGGTCGAGGAGGCGCTCGAGGGCCTCGCCGAAGGCCGCACCGTCGTCGTGATCGCCCACCGCCTCTCCACGGTCCGCGAGGCCGACCAGATCCTCGTCGTCGACGCGGGCGAGATCGCCGAGCGCGGCACCCACGACGAGCTGCTCGCCCTGGGCGGGCGCTACGCGGCGATGGTGGCCCGCGACGGCGCTGCGCCCGTGGCCGCC
>CALMNS010000102.1 GCA_937871635.1 uncultured Solirubrobacter sp. | reverse complement strand
CACCCATGCTGCGCCGCAGCTACGGCATCGACGGCGGCCTCCTCTTCCTCGCCTTCATGCGCGACCCGGCGCGGCAGTTCGTCCCGGTGCAGCGCCGGCTCGCCGAGCACGATCCCCTCGCCCGGCACACCCGGCACACGGGCAGCGCGGTGTTCGCCGTGCCGCCCGGCGCGCGGCCGGGGACGTTCGTCGGCGAGGGGCTGGCCGGCGGCCGCTGAGCCCGCCCCGCGATGGTTGGCGCGCCGCAGTCGTCCTCCGGAGGCGAAAGGGCTACAGGCCGGATCGCGGAGTGACGATGACGGAGGATGGCCTCTCTCCGCCCCCTCGCTCCCCAGCCACCGCGCGACGCCGCCGCGCCGGTGGACGCCGAACGGCGGGCGCGGCTCTTCGCGTCGGTGATGGCCAACGCCAAGGACGCGGTGCTGGTCACGGAGGCCGAGCCGGTCGACGCGGCGTCGGGCGGCCCGCGGATCCTCTACGTCAACGAGGCCTTCACGGCGATGACCGGCTACACCCTCGACGAGGCGGTCGGTCAGACGCCGCGCCTCCTTCAGAGCCCTCGCACTGACCAGCGAGAGCTCGACCGGCTCAGGGAGGCGCTGCGCACGTGGCGGCCCGTCCAGGTCGAGCTGCTCAACGTCCGCAAGGACGGCAGCGAGTTCTGGGTCCAGTTCATCATCGCCCCCGTCGCCGACGACGACGGCTGGTACACGCACTGGGTCTCGATCCAGCGTGACATCACCGAGCGCCACCGGCACGACGTCGAGCTGGCCGACATGGTCCGGAGCACCACCGACGCGGTGGCCCTCGTCGATGACGAGGGCAGGATCCGGCTCGCCAGCCCGGCGGCCGAGCGCGCCCTGGCCTCCGACGTCGAGCTGATCGGCTCGTGCATGCTCGACCGCCTCCCGGAGCGGCACCGGCGGGCGGGCCGGGCGGCCCTCGAGGCGGTGGGTCGCCCCGACACCGACGGTCGCTCCTGGGAGCTCGAGGTCGACACGGCCGCCGGCCGCCGCTGGTTCGAGGTGTCGCTGCGACGCACGTCGCGTGACGGAGCCGGTGCGAGGGTCGTCGTGACGGGGGTCGACGTGACCGAGAAGCGCCGGGTGAGCGCCGCGCTCGACCGCGCGCAGCGTCGGTTCCGCGGCGCCTTCCTCGACGCCCCGATCGGCATGGCGGTCCTCGGGCGCGACGGGTCGCTGCTCGAGGTCAACGAGCAGCTCTGCCGGCTGCTGGGCCGCGACGAGTCGACGCTGCTCTCGCTCGCGCTCGACGACCTCGTGCACCCGGCCGACCAGCACGACAGCGAGATGGAGCGCGGCGAGGTCTTCGCCGGCACCCTCGCGATCGGCCGGCGCGAGACCCGGCTGCTCCACGCCGACGGACGCGTGGTCGGGGTGATGCTCTCGAGCTCCGTCGCGCGGCGCGCCGGCGAGGTGGTGGAGCTCGTCGTCCACGTCGAGGACATCTCCGAGCGCAAAGCGCTCGAGGCGCGGCTCATCCACCAGGCGCTCCACGACAACCTCACGCAGCTCCCGAACCGCGCGCTCTTCGTCGACCGGCTCCAGGTGGCGCTCAACCGCGGCGAGCGCGACGGCACCTCCGTCTCGGTCCTCTTCCTCGACCTCGACCGCTTCAAGGCCGTCAACGACCTTCGCGGCCACGAGGTCGGCGACCGCGTGCTCAAGGCCGTCGCCGGCCGGCTAGGGGCGCTGGTCAAGGCGGGCGACACCGCCGCCCGGTTCGGCGGCGACGAGTTCACGATCCTCTGCGAGCGCGCGGGCGCCGAGCAGGCCGCGGCGATCGCCGACCGCCTCGGCGAGGCGATCGACGCGCCGATCGCGCTCGAGCCGCACGGCGAGGTCCGCGT
>CALMNS010000101.1 GCA_937871635.1 uncultured Solirubrobacter sp. | reverse complement strand
ACCACGAGCAGCGCGAGCCGGCGCATGACGGCGTCGAGCGCCTCGCCGAAGGCGTACTCGTCCGGGGTCTGGGGGGCCACCGCGACCCCGCTCTCACCGGAGGCCAGCAGGAAGACGGAGTCGTTCGTCGAGAGCTGACCGTCGACGGAGATGCGGTCGAAGGAGCGCTTGACCGTCACGCCGAGCAGGAGGTCGGCGGTCTCGGCGGAGAGGGCCGCGTCCGTCTCGACGAAGACGAGCAGCGTCGCGAACGCGGGCGAGATCATCCCCGCCCCCTTGGCCTGGGCGGCGAGCCGGACGGACCCCGAGGGCAGCTCGACCTCGAGCGACACGCGCTTCTCGAACGCGTCCGTGGTCATGATCGCCGCGGCGAAGGCGGCGTCGCCGTCCGCCCGCAGTGCGGCGTGGGCGTCGACGAGGCCGCGGACGACCTTCTGGCCGTCGAGCTGGACGCCGATGACGCCCGTCGAGGCGACGCCGACCTGCGCCTCGGGGACGCCCGCGGTCATCGCCGCCGCGCCCTGCATCCGCGCCGCCTCGTCGAGGCCGCGGCCCCCCGTGGCGGCGTTCGCGTTGCCCGAGTTGACCACCACGGCGCGCAGCGCGTCGAGCCGGCAGCGCTCCTGGCAGACGAGCACGGGCGCGGCGAGGACGCCGGAGCGGGTGAACCGCGCGGCGCTCGTCGTCGCGGGAGCGCTCGAGACGAGCAGCCCGAGGTCGGGGGTGGGTGGGGACCCCTTCTTGATCCCGCACGGCACGCCGGCGGCGCGGAACCCGCGCGGCAGGCCGGTGGTCTCCGTCGCGGTCGGCGGGGCCTCGACCCAGCGGGAGGAGAACCAGCTCGCGCTCACGCGAGCCCCGCGCTCTCGGGCAGCCCGAGCATCAGGTTCAGGTTCTGGACGGCCTGCGACGCGGCCCCCTTCCAGAGGTTGTCGATCGCCGCGAAGACGATGATCCGGTGCGAGCGCGGGTCGGCGTGCACGGAGATCCGGCAGAAGTTCGTGTCGCGGACCTCCAGCACCCCGGGCGGGCCGTCGACGACCTCGACCCACGGCTCGGCGGCGTAGGCCTCGGCGTAGAGGGCCCGCAGCCCGTCGGCGTCGACCGCGCTCGACGGGGTCACGTAGGCGGAGACGAGCTCCCCCTGGGCGAGCGGGACGAGGTGCGGGGTGAAGGTGATGCGCAGCTCGGCGCCCAGCCGGCCGAGCTCCTGCTCGATCTCCGGCGTGTGGCGGTGGGCGCCCACCTTGTAGGGGAGGACGTTCTCGTCCGCCGAGACGAAGTGGGTGGTCTCCGTCGCGCCGCGCCCGGCACCGCTGACCCCGGACTTCGCGTCGATGACCACGTCGGCGAGCTCGCCGGCCCGCGCGAGGGGGGCGAGGCCGAGCAGCGCGGCGGTCGGGTAGCAGCCCGGGTTGGCGACGAGCTCCGCCCCGGCGATCGCCTCGCGGTGGAGCTCGGGGAGCCCGTAGACGCCGGTCCCGAAGTGCGCGGGGGCGCGGTGCTCGCCGTACCACGCGTCGTAGGTCGGGCGGTCGCGCAGGCGGAAGTCGGCCGAGAGGTCGACGACCTTGACGCCTCGGTCGCGCAGGGCGGCGACGACGGGGGCGCTCGCCCCGTGCGGGTAGGCGACCAGCGCGGCGTCGACCGTCCCGTGGCGGTCGGGATCGAAGTCCTCGAGGGTGAGCGGCACGCGGCTGCGCGGATGGACGTCGGCCAGCCGGCGCCCCGCGTCGGCCCGGGCGGTCACGTGAGCGAGCTCGAGCTCCGGGTGGCGGTGGACGAGGGCGGCCGCGATCGCGCCCGCGTAGCCCGCCGCCCCGAGGACGGCGACGCTAGGCACGGAGCTCACCCCCGAGCTCCTGGAGCGCCGCCACGATCCGCTCGCGCCGGGCGGCGACCTCCTCGTCGGTCAGCGTACGGTCCGGGGCGCGGAACTCGAGCCGGAGCGCGAGCGAGGCGCGGCCCGGGCCGACCTGGGCGCCGCGGGCGG
>CALMNS010000100.1 GCA_937871635.1 uncultured Solirubrobacter sp. | reverse complement strand
GGCTCCACTCGGCCATCAGCGACGGGCGGCCGACCAGCACGGCGTGGCCGTCGACGACGCCCTCGACCCCCTGGCCCTCGTGGTTGCGGAAGCCTTCGACGGCCGGGAGCCGGCCGAGCTCGTCGCGGGCGGCCCGGGCGATGGCCTGGGCGATCGGGTGCTCGGAGGCGTCCTCGAGCGCCCCGGCGAGCGCCAGCGCCTCGGCGCGCTCGGCGCCGTCGGCGAGGACGACGTCGCTCAGCGCCATCCGGCCCGTGGTGACGGTCCCCGTCTTGTCGAGGACGACGGTGTCGACCCGGCGGGTGGACTCGAGGACCTCCGGGCCCTTGATCAGCAGCCCGAGCTGCGCGCCGCGTCCCGTGCCGACGAGGAGCGCGGTCGGGGTGGCCAGCCCGAGGGCGCAGGGGCAGGCGATGATCAGCACCGCGACCGCCGCCGTGAACGCGAACGTCAGGTCCTCGCCGGTCCCGATCCAGAAGCCGAGGGTGGCCACGGCGATGCCGATGACGACCGGGACGAAGACGCCCGAGACGCGGTCGGCCAGGCGCTGCACGGGCGCCTTGCCCGTCTGGGCGTCGGTGACCAGCCTGACGATCTGGGCCAGGGCGGTGTCGGCGCCCACCTTGGCCGCCCGCACGACGAGGCGGCCGCCGGCGTTGACCGACCCGCCCGCGACCTCGTCGCCCGGCTGCTTCTCGACGGGGACGGACTCCCCGGTCAGCAGCGACTGGTCGACGGCGCTGGTGCCCTCGACGACCTCACCGTCGGTGGCCACCTTCTCGCCGGGGCGGACGACGAAGCGATCGCCGACCTGAAGGGTCTCGACGGCCACGCGGCGCTCCGCGCCGCTCTCGTCGAGGATGGCGACGTCCTTGGCGCCGAGCTCGAGCAGCGCGGTCAACGCCGCGCCGGCGCGGCGCTTGGCGCGCGCCTCGAAGTACCGCCCGGCGAGGAGGAAGGTGGTGACGACGGCGCCGACCTCCAGGAAGAGATGGTCGGCGCCCGCGCCGGGCTCCGGGATGAGCTCGAAGGCCATCGTCATCCCGGGCATGCCGGCGTCGCCGAGGAACAGGGCGTAGAGCGACCAGAGCCAGGCCGCCAGCGTGCCGACCGAGATCAGCGTGTCCATCGTCGCCGTGCCGTGGCGGAGGTTCGCCCAGGCGGCGCGGTGGAACGGCCAGCCGCCCCACAGGATCACCGGCGTGGCCAGGTTGAGCACCAGCCACTGCCAGTTGTCGAACTGGAGCGCCGGGATCATCGAGAGCAGCAACGTCGGGAGGGCCAGCAGCGCCGAGAGGACCAGGCGCCGGCGCAAGGGCGCGGTCTCGTCGAGGTCGCCGTCGGGGGCGCCGACGGCGCCGGCGCCGTCCGGATCGCTCGCGCTCGCCTCGTCCGCGGGGAGCACCGCCTGATAGCCGGCCGCCTCGACGGCACCGATCAGCTGCTCGGGCGCCACCCGGGCGGCGTCGAAGTCGACCGTCGCCTTCTCCGTGGCGTAGTTGACCGTGGCCGCGACGCCGCCGAGCTCGTTGAGCTTGCGCTCGACGCGGTTGGCGCACGAGGCGCAGGTCATGCCCGTGATCGGCAGCTCGACGCGCGACGGAGCGCCGGTGGCCTCGGCCGCCATGGTCACCTCACCTCCTGGGCGAAGGCCACGGTCTGCACGCGGCCCTCGTGCTTGAACTGCAGGAACAGGCCGTAGCGCCCCGCGGACGGGAACGTCGCGGCGAAGCCGATCGCGTCGGAGTGCCCGCCGTCCTGGCCGCCGTCATCGTCGGCGTGGTCCGTCGGGTGGACGTGCAGGAAGGCGAGGTCGCCTTCGCGCAGCGCGACCAGGTGCCCTCCCGCGCCCAGGTAGGGCTCGGGGTGGACCGTCTCGCCGTCCCGCGTGATCGTGAAGCGCAGGTCGGCCTCCCGGCCGGGGCGGGCGCTGCCCGCGTCGAGCCGGACGTCGTAGCCCCCGTCGCTCACCGCGGTCGCGGCCGGGGCGGACAGCGGCGCGAGGTCCGCCGGGCCGTCCACGCGCAGGTCGGCGGCCAGGGTGAAGGCCCGGTCCGCGTGGGAGAAGTCGGCGAAGAGCCGGTAGGATCCGGCGTCGGTGAGGCGCATCGGCACGGTCCAGCTCCCGTCGGGCCGCTGCTCGGGATGCAGATGCTGGAAGCCGGTCAGGTCGCGGCGGGCGACGATCAGGTGCATGCGCTTCGTGTGCTCGACGTCGAAGTCGCGCACGGTCTTCCCGGCCCGGTCGACGATGCGGAAGTCGACCGCCTCCGAGCGCCCACGGCGCAGCTCGGGATCCGCGACGACCAGGCGCAGGCCGTCCTCGGCCACCGCCAGCCCGCGGACCGCCTGGACGGTCCTCGCGTCGCCCTGACCGCCGTGGCCGCCGGTCGCCGCCTCGCCGTGCGCCCCGCCGGTCGTCGCC
>CALMNS010000099.1 GCA_937871635.1 uncultured Solirubrobacter sp. | reverse complement strand
GACGAGCTCGGCCTCCGCGCGCTCGCCGCCGACGAAGGAGACCTCCGCGCCGTCAGCCCGCAGCGCGTCGGCGACCGCGATCGCCGGGACCACGTGCCCGGCCGTGCCGCCCGCCGCGATCACGATGCGCGGCGGCGTCACCTTCCGTCCTCCGCGACCGGGCGGGCGCGGCGGCGCGCACGCCGGCCCCGCCCGTGGCGGCGACGTTGAGCAGCAGACCCATCGAGCAGAGCAGCACGATCAGCGAGGTCGAGCCCGACGAGATGAACGGGAGCGGGACGCCCGTCAGCGGGACGAGACCCAGGACCGCGTAGACGTTGAGCAGGGCTTGGCACAGGATCAGGGAGGTGAGGCCGGCGGCCAGGAGCTTGGCGTAGAGGGTCTTCGCGGCGCGGGCGGTCCTCAGCCCGGCGTAGGCGATCATGCCGTAGAGGGCGAGCAGGCACAGGACGCCCACCACCCCGAGCTCCTCGGCGATCACGGCGAGGATGAAGTCCGTGTGGGCCTCGGGGAGGTAGTTGATCTTCTGCACGGACTGCCCCGGGCCGAGCCCGAAGAACCCGCCCGAGCCGATCGCGATCTGGCCCTGCACCGCCTGGAAGCCGGTTCCGCCGGCGTCCGCCCACGGGTTCAGGAACGCGGTCAGCCGCGCGCGGCGGTAGGGCTCGAGCAGCGCGTAGACGGCCACCACCAGGACTCCGACCCCGGCGACGAGGGCGAGCTGGCGCAGGGGGACGCCCGCGGCGATCAGCATCGCCGCGAGGGTGAAGCAGATGACCAGCGCGGTGCCGAGGTCGGGCTGGCCGAAGATGAGCAGCACGGCCAGGCCCCCGACGGCGAGCACCGGGCCGGCCACCCCGCGCAGGCTCCGCGTGATCCGCGGGCGGGCGGCGACCACGGCCGCGACGTGGAGGACGAGCGCGAGCTTCATGACCTCCGAGGGCTGGAACTGGAGCGGCCCGGCGCCGAGCCAGCGGCGGGCGCCGTTGATCTCCACCCCGAGGCCGGGGATGAGGACGGCGACGAGCATGACGAACGCGCCGAGCAGGACGAACGGCGTGGCGTCGCGGACGAGCTGCAGGCCCCGCCGGGCCAGGAGCTGCATGAGAACGAGCCCCACCGCGCCGTAGACGAGGTACTTGATCAGGTAGCCCGTCCCGTCGCCCTGGCCCTCGAGCAGCGTCCGGGCCGAGGACGCCGAGTAGACCATCACCGCGCCGCCGGCCAGCAGGCAGAGCGTGGCGGTCATCAGCAGCCGGTGCTCGAGCGGCTGCGGCTGCGAGCGCGGGCGCGGGCGCCGGCGCAGCTGCG
>CALMNS010000098.1 GCA_937871635.1 uncultured Solirubrobacter sp. | reverse complement strand
CTCCGAGTCCGCGCAGCGCCGCCGCAGCCGGAGGGCGAGCCACGGCGCCGTGCGGCGGTGCAGCTCGTCGAAGGCGCGGCGATCGCCGCGGGCGACGGCCCGCAGCAGCTCCTCGTCGGTCTCGATCCGTTGCGCCACTCCCGACAGACGAGCCCGCGGGCGCCGGCGGTTCTCGTCCTGGCGCGTCGGCACTCATGCGCTCGGGCGGGCTGGCATCCTGCGCGGTGCGCGATGGACCCCGAGATCACCCTCACGCCGACCGTCGAAGGAGACGCCCCGACGCTTCGGGCGCTGCTCTCGACGCCAGAGGTGGCCGAGTGGTGGGACCTTCCCGCTCCCGGGTTCCCGATGCACGACGACCCCGAGGCGGTGCGCTTCACGATCCGGGACGGCGGCGACATCGCGGGCCTCGTCCAGTTCTCCGAGGAGCTCGACCCCAAGTACCGCCACGCGGGCATCGACGTCTTCCTCGGGCCGGCGTTCCACGGCCGCGGGATCGGCACTCGCGCGGTCCGAATGGTCCTCGACCTCCTGCTCGGGGAGCGCGGCCACCACCGCGTGACGATCGACCCGGCGGCCAACAACCACGCCGCGATCCGCGCCTACGAGAAGGCGGGCTTTCGGCAGGTGGGGATCATGCGGCTGGCCGAGCGCGACAGCGACGGCCGGGGCTGGCACGACGCGCTGCTCATGGAGCACGTCGTCGACCCGGCGGCGCGCTGAAGACAGGGGGGTCGGCCGGCGGCGGATCGTGGCCCGCGGGGGCGGACGGCCCGCCGGGTGCTGGCGCATCTGCGCTCTCTTGTCATTTCCGTCGAAGTGAAAAGATTTGACAAGTGATCGAAAGTCCGCGTAGGGTCGCTCCATGGGAGCGAGGACCATGGGTCCGGCCGACGAGCAGGCGCCGGCCGAGCTGCGTCAACAGCGGATCACGGATCTCGTCGAGCAGATGGGATACGCCCGGGTAGGCGATCTCGCCCAGCGCTTCGCGGTGTCCGCGGTGACCGTCCGCAGCGACCTGCAGACGCTGGAGGCCGGCGGTCACCTGCGCAGGATCCGCGGCGGCGCCGTGCCCTCCGACGTGCTGCGGACCGAGCGGCCGTTCGAGGTGGTCGAGCAGGAGCTCGCGACCGAGAAGGCGGACATCGCGACGCATGCCGCCCGCATGGTCTCCGTCGGCGACACGGTGATCCTCGACGTGGGGACGACGACGACGGCGATCGCGCGGGCGCTGGTCAACCGCACCGACCTGCGTGACGTGACGGTGTTCACGAACGCCCTCAACGTCGCCCTGGAGCTCGAGCGCGCGGCGCCGCGGATCCAGATCGTCGTCACGGGCGGAACCGTGCGGCCGCTCCAGCACTCCCTCGTCAACCCGCTCGCGACGCAGATGCTGGCCGACATGCGGGCGACGATCGGCTTCATCGGCTGCAACGGCGTCGACGCACGGGCGGGGGTGACGAACGTCAACCTGCCCGAAGCGGAGGTCAAGCGGGCGATGGTCCTGGCGTCGCGCCGGCGCGTCATCGTCGCGGACGGATCGAAGCTCGGCGAGACCGAGCTGGCGAAGGTCTGCGGGATCGAGGAGGTGAGCCTGGTCATCACGGACCGCACGGCGGATCCCGAGGTGATCGGTCAGCTCGTGGCCGCGGGATGTCAGGTGGAGGTCGCCCGGAGTCCTGAGTCCAGGACCGCGGGCGGCCAAGGAGAACGAGGAGGAGGGGACATATGAGGATCGGGTCATGGCGGAAGCTCGCCGCCGCCGCGTGCGTCGAGCC
>CALMNS010000097.1 GCA_937871635.1 uncultured Solirubrobacter sp. | reverse complement strand
CGCCCGCTCTGTGGAGTCGGCCGGCGCCGAGGAGGCGGGCGCCTGGTGCGTCGACGGCGAGGCCGTCCTGCGCGGGCGGCCCGAGCCGACCCGGCTCGCCGTGCCCGCCTGAGCCCGTTCGAGGCGCAAGCCGGAGAGGGGGCTCGAACCCCTGGCCTACCGCTTACAAGGCGGTTGCTCTACCAGCTGAGCTACTCCGGCACCTTCGTGGTCCTGGTGCCAGCCTATGCGCTGACACCAGGCTCTCGCGTCAGCCCGCGCGGCGGTAGAGCCGCACCGTGAGCGGGGCGAAGACCGCGGTGAGGGCGGCCGCGACGGCGAGCACGAACACGATCTCGCCGGCGTCGGCCTCGCCGGCCATGAGGCCGCGGGTGGCGGTGACGAGGTGGGAGATCGGGTTGCCGTTGACGAAGACCTCGAGCGCGCGCGGAAGCGTGTCCGGGTCGACGAAGACGTTGGAGAGGAAGATCAGCGGGAAGAGCGCCATGAAGCCGGAGTTCATGACCGCGCTCGGCGAGCGCAGGGTCAGCCCGACCGTCGTGAAGACCCAGGCCAGCCCGCAGGCGAAGACGATCACGAGGGCCATGGCCGCGACCGTCCCCGACAGGCCGCCCTCGGGGCGGAAGCCGAGCACGAGCCCGAGCAGGACCACGACGGTGGCGGCGAGCGCGTAGCGGACGCTGTCGCCGAGCACGGCGCCCACGAGCGGGGCGGGCTTCCAGATCGGCAGCGACCGGAAGCGGTCGACCACGCCCTTGGTCATGTCCGTGTTGAGCGTCACGCCGGAGTAGACGGAGGTGAACAGCACGGACTGGACGAGGATCCCGGGGAGCAGGAACTGCAGGTACTCGCTCGTCGAACCGGCCAGCGCGCCCCCGAACAGGTAGGTGAACATCAGCAGGAAGAGCACCGGGGTGATCGTCACGTCGAGGAGCTGCTCGGGGACGTGCTTGATCTTGAGCATCCCGCGCCAGCCGAAGGTCAGGCACGCCGAGAAGCGTCCCGGGCGCGGCGGGCGCTCGCCCGAGGCGAGCGCCGCGTGCAGCGGATCGGCGGTCGTGCTCATGCGGGCACCTCCTTCTCCTGCTCGGCGCGGTCCCCGTCCTCGGCCGGGTGTCCCGTGAGGGCGAGGAACACCTCGTCCAGGCTGGGCTGGCCGAGCGAGAAGTTCGCCACCTCGATCCCGGCCCGGGCCAGCGCCGAGACGGCCTGCGCCGCCCGCTCGGCGTCGTCGACGGCCACGCTCAGGGCGGCCGGGTCGGCCTCCGGCTGCACGGGCGCGTCGAGCTCGGCGGCCAGCACCCGCTCGGCCCCCGGGCGGTCGGCGGGGTCGAGCAGGCGGACGTGGAAGGCGCCCTGGCCGACGGAGGCCTTGAGCTGGCCGGGGGTGCCCTCGGCGATCACGCGGCCGCGGTCGATGACGGCGATGCGATCGGCGAGCTGGTCGGCCTCGTCGAGGTACTGGGTGCAGAGCAGCACCGTGGTGCCCTGGCCGACGAGGGCGCGGACGATGTCCCACACCTGGTTGCGCGAGCGCGGGTCCAGGCCGGTGGTCGGCTCGTCGAGGAACATCAGGCGCGGGGTCACGACGATGCTCGCGGCCAGGTCGAGCCGCCGGCGCATGCCGCCCGAGTAGTGCTTGACCAGGCGACCGGCGGCCTCGTCGAGCGCGAACGCGGCGAGGAGCTCCGTGGCCCGCGCCTTGGCCCGGGCCCGCCGGAAGCCGAGCAGCCGGCCCAGGAGGATCAGGTTCTCGCGGCCGGTGAGCTCCTCGTCGACCGACGCGAGCTGCCCGGTGAGGGAGACGAGCTCGCGGACGGTGTCGGCCTCGGCGACCACGTCGTGCCCGAGGACCCGGGCGGAGCCGCCGTCCGGGCGCAGCAGGGTGGCGAGCATGCGGATGGTGGTGGTCTTCCCGGCGCCGTTCGGGCCGAGCACTCCGTAGACGGCGCCGCGCGGGACGCTCAGGTCGACGCCGTCGACCGCGCGCGTGTCGCCGAAGGTCTTCACGAGGCCCGAGGCCTCGATGGCTGGGGA
This sequence comes from uncultured Solirubrobacter sp., assembly GCA_937871635.1. Lineage (GTDB taxonomy): Bacteria > Actinomycetota > Thermoleophilia > Solirubrobacterales > Solirubrobacteraceae > JACCYI01. The sequence goes on along the minus strand of CALMNS010000097.1, from coordinate 680 downwards.
GGGGTGCGAGCTCATCTCGAGGCTGTGACCGGGACGGCGCCCGGAACTCATCGCAGAGCCTACGCGGCGATCCCGACGGCGAAACTCGTCTGGGCGGTCCAGGCGAGGACGCGGAGCCAGTTGCCGCGCGCCAGGAGGCGGTGGTCGCGGTCGCTCCAGCGTCGCTCGAGCCGCGCGTGGGCGGGACCGAAGACCAGGCCGGTCGAGCCGAGGGCGACGGCCACGCAGGCGAGGTTCGCCACGGCGAGCGCGGAGGCCACGCCGTCGGGCGGCGCGGCGAGCAGGAGCAGCGCGACCGGGACCTGGCCCAGCATCGCCGGCGCGACGACGACGGTGGTCCGGACGCGGTGCGCCCGCTCGTACTCCGCCCACTCCGCCCGCCCCACCCGGGCGAAGAGCGGGTAGTGCACCACGCCGACGAACCAGATGAGGCCCGTCATGTAGGCCGCGAGGACGAGGTTGGCGAGCGCGAGGGCCACGACCCGGATACGGTCGAGCGGGAATGCGGATCGCGCCGGTGGCCGATGACCTCGTCGAGTGGGTGGCCCTCCGGCTCAACCTCGCCCCCGTGCCGGTGGCCGCGTCGGTCTACGGGATGCCGGCCGCCCGCTGCCTCGCGGTGGCCCAGCGGCTCGGGCTGCTCGGCCACCTCGCGCGCACCCCTGCGCGGCCCGAGGAGG
>CALMNS010000096.1 GCA_937871635.1 uncultured Solirubrobacter sp. | reverse complement strand
TCCCGGTGCCCGTGCCGCGGTGGCGCATGCCCGCCATAAGGGACGGTTTCATTTCACTGGTCCTCCTCGGACGTCCTGCGTTGCGTTGACAGCGCCATCCGTCAGCTCGACTCTGCCGCCCGCGCCGCCTCGCGCTCGCGCAGCTCGATGCGGCGGATCTTTCCGCTGGTGGTCATGGGCAGTGCGTCGACGAACTCGATGTGCCGCGGGTAGAGATACGCCGCCAGACGGCCGCGCACGAGGCTCTGCAGCTCATGCTCGAGCTCGACGGACGGCGGATAGCCCTCGGCGAGCTGGACAAACGCCTTCACGACCTCACCCCGAACGGGGTCGGCCACGCCTATGGCGGCCGCCATCGCGACGGACGGGTGGTGGATCAGGCACGACTCGATCTCCGCCGGCCCGATGCGGTAGCCGGCGGAGTTGATCACGTCGTCGTTGCGCGACGAGAACCACAGGTAGCCGTCGCTGTCCAGACGCGCCAGGTCGCCGGTCAGCAACCACTTGCCCGAAGGGGTGAACTTGGCGCGCGTCGCCTCGGGCCGTCCCCAGTACTCGAGGAAGACCACGGGGTCGGGCCGGTGGACGGCGATCTGCCCCACCGTCCCGACCGGGACCGGCGTTCCGTCATCGTCGAGAACCGCGACCTCGTGGCCCGGGTACGGGCGCCCCATCGAACCGGGCCGCACATCCCAGACGCGCGAGGAGTTCCCGACGACGTAGTTGGCCTCCGTCTGGCCGTAGATCTCGTTGACGTCCACGCCGAAACGGTCGCGGGCCCAGGCGAGCATCTCGTCGCCCAGCGGCTCTCCGCCGCACATGATCGAGCGCAACCGCGGCATCGGGCCGGCGATCTCGACCGTGCGCATGAGCTTCAGCACCGTCGGTGGGAAGAACACGTTGCGGACGGCGAGGTCGGCCATGAGGCGTACCGCCCACTCGGGGTCGAACTTGTCGCGTGGAGCACAGACGATCGGGCGGCCGTGGAACCAGCACGGCACCAGCGCGTCCATCAACCCGCCGATCCAGGCCCAATCCGCCGGCGTCCAGAACACGTCGCCGTCCTGCGGGAAGAAGTCGTGCGACAGCTCGAATCCCGGCAGGTGACCCAGCAGCACTCGATGACCGTGGAGCGCTCCCTTCGGCGAGCCGGTGGTTCCGGAGGTGTAGATGAGGAGGGCCGGAGTGTCGGGTCCGGTCGCCGCGGGTTCGAAGCGCTCGGCTGCCGACTGGATCAGCTCCCAGAAGCCTTGATGCCCCGGGCTGGCATCGTCGACGACGACGATCGCCACGTCACCGAGGTCCTTGGACACCTCCGCGATGGCGTCCTGGTGCGCCGCGTCGGTGATCACGACGCGTGCGCCCGAGTCGCCCAGCCTGTAACGCAGCGCGTCAGGACCGAACAGGCCGCTGAGCGGGACAGCGACCGCCCCCATCTTGTAGATCGCCAGGTGAGCGATCCCCGTCTCCACTCGCTGGGGGAGGACGATCGCAACGCGCTCACCCACCGTGATGCCGAGCGCGACGAGCGCGTTGGCGAGCCGATTCGAGAGCCGCGCCAGCTCCCCGAAGGTCCGCTCACGGGTGGTCCCGTCAGGCTGGTGCTCGATGAGCGCCCGTGCGGACGTCGGGTGCCGGTCGGCGCACAGGGCCCCCATGTTGAGGCGCTGCGGGAGGGTCCAGCGAAAGTCCCCGCGCAGCGACTCATAGTTCACGCCTCGTGCGCGAACGAGCACATCTCCCTCCTCCCGGTGTGTCAGCAGGTCGCCACGACCCCGTCGGACTGCCGGGCGGACCCCCGGGAGCCGAACGATCGGTGACTGCCGGTCACACTAAGCCGGGCGCACCGCACGGAGAACGGCGGCGTTCTCCAGGATTCCTTCCTCCGAGTTGGACGGATCCTCCAAGTTGCGGAGCAAACGGTGCGCCAGGAGCGCCACGCGCAGGTCAAGCGCACGCTGCGGCTCGTCGAAGTCCTTCCCGAGCAGCTCTCGCAGCCGCTCGAGGCGGTAGTAGACCGTGTTGACATGGACGTGAAGCGCCGCTGCGGTCCGTCCCGGGCTGGCGCTGCTGTCCAGCCACGCCCGAAGCGTGCTCACCAACTCGGCGCCGCCGCTGCGGCTGACGAGCGGGCCAAGCCGGGCGTCGACGAAGTCGCGGACGTCGGCTTCCCGCCCTTCGCGGAAGAGCAGCATGAGCACGCGCACCTCCTCGAGCGCCAGGACGGGCTGGCGAAGCCCGGCTCCCAAGAGGGCGAGCACACGCGTGGCGGCGATGAAGTGCGCTCGGTACTCGCCAACCTCCCGGCAGGGCGGCGACAGGATCGCCCGCACGTCGTCGGTGCATCCCACGGTTCCAAGGACGCGCGCCAGCTCGCGCTCAGGGTCGCGTTCCTCCTCGTCGAGCAGCGCGACCATCCGGCTGCCGCGGTCGGCAACGAACGCACACCATGGCTGCCGCCGGAGCGCGGCGATGATCTCGTCGCGCACCCGCCGGTCCTGATCCTCGCGTGCCGGCGTGCCGGCGGCCGGGGCTGAGCAGACGGCCAGGCGGTACGACCGGGCCAGGTCGACGCCGAGGTCCCGTGCCCGGCGCGGCAGCGCCTCGTCGGCATGCGCGCGCTCGGCCAACAGCTCGTCGAGCAGCTCGCGGCGCAGGCGGCGCTCGGTGTCGAGCACGGACCGCTCCTTGAGCAGCTCGAGCGCAACGGCGCGCGCCGCTTGCTCGATCACCGGGCGGTCCTCCTCGAGCCGCGCGTGATCGACGGCGACCCAAAGGGTGCCGAGAACCTCGGTTCGGGCGATCACTGGCACGACGAGCCGATCAGCCGTTCGCTGCGCCCCCCGGCGGGGAAGGACGGCGGTATCGTAGCGGCGAGCGGCCTCGAGGACGCACTGGACCTCCCGGCTCCGGCCGGTTTCGGGCCGCAGGCCGGCCCGTCCGATCTCCTGACCGAACGAATCCTCTGCCGCGCCGGCGGAGGCGAGGATGCGATGGCGGTCGTCGAGCACGGCGACGTGTGCGCCCCCCACGAGATCGGCCATCGCCTCGGCGACCCCGGCGAGGCCGTGTCCCGCCAGCACCACCTCCGACAACCGGCCGTGCGCTTCATCGAGACGACGGAGTCGCCGGTTGCGCTCCTCGATCGTGCGGTTCGCCTCGCGAACCGTCGCGAGCGCGCTGCTCGTGCGCTCGTAGAGCGTGGCGTTCTCGATCGCGAGCGCGGCGTGATGGGCAAGTGAGGCGAGGATCTCGACATCGGCGTCCGTGAACACGCGGACCGTGCGGTCGGCGACGAAAAGCACTCCGAGGAACTCGCCGGAGGCGCGCAGCGGCGTGCCGAGGATCGACTTGATGCCTTCCGCTTGCACCTCAGCATCGACCGGCCCGAAGTGGGTGAAGCGGGTGTCATGGAGATAGTCGCTGGTGTAGAACGCCTCCTCCCGCTCAGCCGTCATCCCGCCGAGACCGCGACCGATCTCGAGGCGGATGCCGGCGAAGCCGGGACTCGTCACGCCGCACGCCACGCGCATGTAGATCTCCGAGCGCTGGCGGTCGACCAGCATGATGTAGGAGATCGCTGAGTCCACGAGCAGTCGGGAGCGCTCGACGATCGCCTCCAGCACTGCAGGGAGCTGAAGCTGCGAGGACAGCTCGCCCGCCGTACGGTAAAGCGCTTCCAGCTGGCCTTCGTGACGGCGACTGGCGGTCAGCACGCCGTGATTGCTGAGCACCGCCGCCGCTTGGCGCGTGAACTCCTCGGCGTCCCTCGTCCGATCGCCAGGGCCCTCGATGAGGATCACGCCGACCGGTCCGCGGCTGCTCTGCATCCGGAGGCCGACGACCCGGGCGGTCCTGTCGTGCACGGCCGGACCGAAGCTGCACTCGGCGAGCGAGTGTCGGGGTCCCGAACCGGCGACCGACGCATGTTCGAGCCGCCAGTCCTGCGCGTGGTCCTCCAGGAGGCCGGCGATCGCGTGATCGTCGAGGGACAGTGAGCAGACCTCCCGACCACGCTGTTCGAGCATCAGCGCTCGCAGGGCCGGCCGGTGTAGCCACACGGCGGCGCGCGTACCGCCCAAAGCACGAACGGCCTCCTCCGAAACGATTGAGCACAGCGCGGCGGAGTCCAGGGCGGCGAGGTCGAGGGTGGCCAGCCGATGGGACAGCATGCCCTGGGCCTACCCGTTCACGGGACTTGGGTCGAGTTGGCCTCACCTTCAGGGCGGCGAGCCGAGGAGGGCGCGGTGTGGTCGGAGACCCGGCTCCATCAGTCCCGCCCCCGACCACGCGGCCCATCGGAACCGTCTAGGACCGCTCGACGACCCGGAACGGGTTACCGTCGGGGTCGCGGAACGTGAACATCGGGGGCACAGAGTCGCCCATGCGGATCAGCTCCGGGTCCACGTCGACGCCGCGCCCGAGGAGGGCGGCGTGGTCGGCCTCGGCGTCGGAGGTCGCGAAGCTCACCTCGGCGCCAGCCGTCGACCCCTCGACCCGCGGAACCAGGGCGATCGAGGTCTGGCCTCCCGGCGGGGCGATCTCGAGCCAGCGGCCGCCGGCGCCGAACGGGCCGTCGACGCGGATCTCGAAGCCGAGCTCCTGCCAGAAGGCCAGGGCCTCGTCCTGGTCGGCCACGGTCACCAGCACCGTGCCGATGTGCGTGATGGCGCTCATCCCTCCAGCACCTCCTTGAGCGTCGCCACGCGCCCGCGCCAGTAGGCCTTCATCCGCTCGGCCTCGGTCGCGTCGGCCAGGCGCTCGTGCGAGAGGGCCGCGACGGCCCGACCGTCGCCCTTGTCCACGAACGTGACGTGGACCCGGGTTCCGTCGTCGTCCCAGTTGAAGCGGGCGGACTTCGGCCGGGTGGCGGTGCGCTCGTGCAGGTCGGCGTCGGGGAGCCAGCGCCGGCGCTGGTCCTCGTCGACGAACGCGTCGTAGAGGACGTCCACCGGGACGCCGACGGTCTTCGAGGTCGTGATCCTGAAGCCGTCGGCGTGCTCGCCGACCTCGCGCAGCCCGCGAGCGCGCTCGTAGCTGCCGGTCACGGCCTGCGCGTTCCAAGCCAGGGGCTCGATCTCCAGCAGGCCGGCGACGTGGCGGGCGATCTCACGGTGCGAACGCTCGGCCGCGCCCCACTCGTCGAGCAGGTCGAACCACTCCTCCCAGCCCCGCCCGGTCCGCTCGCGGATGGTCGCGTCGGAGGTGGCGAGCCGCGGCACGGCCTTGGGCTCCGTGCCGCTGTCGTCCGCCCTCAGCAGCGCGGAGCGCGCCGCCGTGTAGCTCTCGCCCGTCTTCTCCATCCGGGCCCGGACGATGCGCTTGAACGATCTCTGCCTGGTCATCGGTGCTCCTCTCGAGGCGGCGGCCCTGCAACTCACGCTCGCAGCGCCCCGCCGGAAAAGGGCGACCTTCGACCGGCGTCCCGACGGCTCATGGCCCCCTTTGCCTCCGCTGAGCCGACGGCGTGAGCGCCGGAATCGGAGGTTGGGCGCGAGACGACGCCCGCGGCGGACGGTACAACCGCTGCTCTCCGAGCGCAAGACGAACCGGCCGTCGTCCGACGGTTCCCGGCGGAGCTCCGGGGTCCTCTCCGGGAACCCGGCGGTGATCCAGACCTCAGGCGCCTCGGACCAGTGGCCGGATGCCGTCGATCACGAGCTGGACGGCGATGGCCGCGAGCAGGAGGCCGAAGACGCGGGTGAGGAAGTTCAGCCATACGGGCCGGAACCACCGCGCGAGGCGCTCCGCGAACAGCAGGCAGGCCGCGAGCACGAGCAGCGCCGCGAGGATCCCGGCGATGATCGCGGCCCGCTCCCCGGCGCCGGGATTCCGGCCGGCGAGCACGATCACGGTCGCGATGGCGCCGGGGCCGGCGACCAGCGGGGTGGCGAGCGGCACCAGCGCGACGTCGTCCTCCTCGCCGCCCGCGGAGTCGATGCCCCGCAGCATGTCGAGCGCCACGAGCAGGAGCAGCAGGCCGCCGGCGATCGAGAGGCTCTGGACCGAGATCCCGAGGTAGTCGAGCACGAGCTTGCCGAACAGCGCGAAGCCGATGATCAGCACGCCGGCGGCGAGCACCGCGCGCACCGCCGCTCGCTGGCGTTCACGCGCGGGCATGCGGCTGGTGAGACCGAGGAAGATCGGCACCGTCCCGAGCGGGTCCATGATCACGAGCAGCGTTACGAAGGTCTCGCCGAGCACGGTGGAGGGCCGCCCTCAGCGGCCGATCTCGTAGGTCCCGTACCAGGCGACGACGAGCTGCTGCTCCTGCACGCCGATGACGAGGGCGACGTCGTCGCAGGCCGGGCATCGCAGGACGACGCCGGCCGAGTGGTAGGCGCGGTGCTCGCCGATCGCCCGGCGGTTCCCGCACGACTGGCAGGTGCGCAGGACCGTGGTCATCTCCGCCGCGGCGATCTCGCCGAGCAGGCCGGCGATCCCGTTGCCGTCGAGGTGCTGCTCGTCCATCGTCATCCTCCTGTCGGCCCGAAACGCTCGGCACGGACTTCGCGCGGGTCGTGCCCGGCCGCGACGAGGAGGTCGTTGACGATCTCGACGAACGGCGTCGGCCCGCAGACGAAGCAGCGTGCATCCCGTCCGGGCGAGACGTCGGCGAGCATCGCGGCGTCGACGCGTCCGCGCCAGCCCGTCCACCCGGGCGGCGGCTCGCGCGTGTACGTGTGCGCGATCCGCAGGCCCTCCCGCGGCTCGAGCGCCGGCAGCTCGTCTCGGTAGAGGACGTCGTCGGGCGAGCGGGCGGAGACGAGCAGGTGCGCCGGGACCGCGGCGCCGCGGGCGGCGCGGTGACGGAGCATCGACATCAGCGGCACCAGCCCGGCGCCGCCGGCGACGAGCAGGAGCGGCCCGGGCTCGTCGGCCGACCAGGTGAAGTACCCGCCGATCGGGCCGCGGATCTCGAACGTGTCGCCGGGCTCGAGCGCGCCGGCGAGGTAGGGCGAGACCTCGCCGTCGTCGACCAGCTCGACGGTGATCGCCAGGAGATCGTCCTCCGGCGCGGAGGCGATCGAGTAGGAGCGCTCGGCCTGGTAGCCATCCTCCGCGGTGAGCCGCACGTCGAGGTGGTGACCCGCGCGGTGGCCGCTCCATCCCTCGACGCCGAGCGCGATGGTCCGCGCCCGGGCCGTCTCCGCGACGACGTGACGCACCGTGGCGGTCAGCCACGGCAGGCGCCTCAGTCGCCCCGGTACCGCGGTTTCCGCCACGGATCGCCGTCGTTGTAGGAGCCGACATACGACCAGCGTCGCGTGCCGTCGACGGCGCCGTCGATCGCCAGGGACCACTCGTCGAACGGCGTTCGCGGCGTCGGGCCGGCCGACAGGACCGGGAAGTCGTCGGTCAGGAACTGGCCGGGTGCGATCCGCCACGCGGCGGCCTTCACCGCACGTCGCCGGTGGAAGCCGCGGCTGACGGGAGGCATGCGCTGACCGTACGCTCGGCGCTCGCCGGTGGCAAGCCCCCGGGAGCTTCGTTCGTGGCGGTCCGACCCGACTCGCTCGCCGTAGTCAGCACAACCCGCCGCCCGGTGGCCGCCTCGACCGGATCGGCCTTCGGCTCCCATGATTCCGCCACCCGCGGCGACCGCGGTCGCGGTCAGTGGATTAGAACGACAAGTCCGTACACCGCTCCGAAGGCCGTCTCGATGACGAGCGCAAGAACGACCGGGATGACGAGCCACCTAGGCCCGCGTCCGGCCAGCACTAGGGCTTGGGCAATGAGTTCGAGGAGCACCACTTTCATCCGCTGACCAAGGGGTCCCTAGGGGAGCAACCGTAGTCGCCGCCCAGAACCGCCGGCCCGTCCGCGCCTATTACGCTTGGATCATGTCTGTCGGCCTCGTCGTCGCCATCGCGATTTGTGTGGGCGCCGTCGCGTTGTTGTGCTGGATGCACTGGCCTCGGCGGACGGGCGCCCTGTCCAGCAGGAGGCATCTGGGGGACGGACGCGCGCCGGACGCGACGCCCGAAGAAGTCGGGCAAGCGGAGCGTCCCCGGTCGGCCCGTCAGCCCCGCGGGCTCATGGGTAGCCGTGAGCCAGGCGGCGGTGGCGACGGTCCCTACTCGCTTGACTAGGAGCAACGCGCAGGTAGTTGCGGACCTTCAACGGATCGACCCCGACTGGCGGGCGCTGTTCCGGATTGATCCTCGCGACTGATCACGCCGGGGAGCGGCCATCGTGGACGAGGGGCCGGCGTCGGCTTAGCGCTTGGGGTCCCAGCTGCCCCGAGTCCACCATGGGTTGCGTCCTTGGCGGATCATGACGATGTTCGCGGCGCCGGTGGCCACGACGAGCACGCCTGCGACGTCGAGGGAGGCCTGGCAAGGTTGCTCAAGCGTCCAGAGCGGCGCGAGCGGCAACCATTGTCAGGCGGGAAAGCGGGCGAAGTAGGACGAGCAACGCGAGCGCCAGCGTCCAGACCGGCAACGAGCCCGCGACGACCAGACCGATCAGGACGATGCCGATGCCCTCCCCGATCCACTCGTACCAGTGGTCGCCGAGCGCCGCGAGCATCGCGATCCGGCGTTCCTGACGTCGGACGGCCGAGACGTCGCGCAGCGTGCCGCATCGTGAGCATCGCCCGCGAGCAGGCGGCGCATCGGTCGAGCACTGAGCGCAAAGCGGCGGCATCCGTCACTTAACGCGCTCCGACCCGCACTTTTCATGCGTCGGCGCGTACGGGTTAGGCGGCGGATTGGAAGAGCTCGATCGGGTTGCCGGCGGGGTCGTCGATCAGGATCTGCCGGCCGCCCGGGCCGCTGACGATGTCGTTGCGGAAGGCGCAGCCCCGCGGCGCGCAGCCGCTCGACGTCGCCGGTGAGGTCGTCGACGATCAGGTGGATGCGGTTCCAGCCGCCGGGCTGGGGCGTGCGCCCGTCGGGCATCGGCCGTCCGGCTGAGCTGGCGGGGCCGCTCAGCAGGAGGCGCAGCCGGCCCCGGGTGACGTCGGCGAACGCGGGAGCGGCGCTGGAGCGCAGCTCGAAGCCGAAGTGGGTGGTGTAGAAGGCGACGGCCGTGTCGACGTCGTCGACCATGTAGCGGACATTGACGAGCTCTTCAGGCATGCTCGATGACCTCCTGAGCGTCGGTGGTGGATGCGATCGCCTCGAGCCAGAAGCCGATGCGCGTCTCGAGCTCGGCGGCGGTGCGCTCGAAGGCCGGCAGGGTCTCCTCGTCGCTGCCCGGCTCGCGCGCCGGGTCGCGGACGCTCCAGTGGATCGCCTGCGGGGTGCCGGGGAACTCGGGACAGACCTCGCGCACGCGGTCGCAGAGGCTGATCACGTAGTCGAAGCGCCGGCACCTGAGCTCGTCGAGGTGCTTCGACCGGCGGCCCGTGAGCTCGATCCCGCGCTCGCGCATCGCCCGCACCGCGTTGGGATGGAGCGGCTTGGGGTGGCTGCCGGCGCTGGCCGCGCGCACCGCGCCGGCGGACCGCCGCTCGGCCAGCGCCTCGGCCATCTGGGAGCGCGCGCTGTTGCCCGTGCAGAGGAACAGCACGCGCGCTCCCGCCC
>CALMNS010000095.1 GCA_937871635.1 uncultured Solirubrobacter sp. | reverse complement strand
GCGCCTGGGCCGACGAGCGGCTGACGGAGGGCGCCCGCGTGGAGGTGCTCCACGCCGTGCAGGGCGGATGACCGCCGACGATCCCCTGACCATCGCCGACCGCGCCTTCGGGTCGCGCCTGCTCCTCGGCACGGGCGGCTTCCGCTCGCTCGAGGCGCTCGCCGAGGCGCTCGAGGCGAGCGGCTCCGAGCTCGTCACGGTGGCCCTGCGCCGCGTCGATCCCGCCCAGCGCGGCTCGCTGGTCGACGTCATCGCCGACGCCGGCGTCTCGCTCCTGCCGAACACCGCCGGGTGCTACACGGCCCGCGACGCCGTCCTCACGGCCAAGCTCGCCCGCGAGGCCTTCGAGACGGACTGGGTCAAGCTCGAGGTGGTGGGCGACGACCGCACCCTGCTGCCCGACGCCCCCGCGCTGCTCGAGGCGGCCGAGGAGCTCGTCGACGAGGGCTTCGTCGTCCTCCCCTACACGAACGACGACCCGATCCTCGCCCGCCGCCTCGAGGACGTCGGCTGCGCCGCGGTCATGCCCCTCGGCTCGCCGATCGGCTCGGGGCAGGGGATCCTCAACCCCTACAACCTGCGGCTGATCGTCGAGCGCGCCCGCGTCCCCGTCGTCCTCGACGCCGGGATCGGCACCGCCACGGACGCGGCGCTGGCCATGGAGATCGGGGCGGACGCGATCCTCTGCGCGACGGCGATCTCTCGCGCCGAGCGGCCCGCGGTCATGGCCCGCTCGATCCGGCTCGCGATCGAGGCGGGACGACTGTCGCGTCATGCGGGGCGGATCCCGAAGCGGCTGTACGCGGAGGCGTCGACCCCGGAGGAAGGGATGCCGCACTTCGGGTGAGCATCCGCGTCTCGCGTGGGAGCAGCCCGAGCCCCAGGGCGAGGAAGGCGATCACCGAGCCGCCGAGCAGGACCTCGACCGCCCCCAGGCGATCGGCGAGCGGCCCGGCCGCCAGGTAGCCGAGCGGGACGAGGCCGAGCGAGCCCATCCAGTCGTAGGCCGTCACCCGCGAGAGCAGGTGGGGCGGGATCCGCTCGGCCAGCGCGGTCAGCCACCACACGTCGAAGAGCGAGATGGCCGCGCCGGCGGCGACCGTCGCGGGGACGACGAGCGCGAGCGGCAGCCCGGCCGCGAAGAGCGCCATCGCCACGGGCCAGGCCAGGGCGAAGAGCATCGCCAGGCGCATCGGGTGGCGCGGCCGCCACCGCACCCCGAGCAGCGCGCCGGCGATCGTCCCCGCCCCGAGCGCCGCCGCCACCACCCCGTACACCCCGGTGGACCCGTACTGCTCCTCGGCCACCGGGGCGCCGAGCACGTACCACGGCGCGATCCCGAACATCAGCGCGAGGCAGAGGACGGCGATGGTCACCCACACCCACGCGCGCGAGCGCACGGCGTCCCAGCCCTCGCGCAGCTCGGCCAGGACGCTCGTGCGCTCGACGACCTCCCCGCGAGCCCGCGGGCGGACGCGGAGGAGCAGGGCGGCGCTGACCAGGAAGGTGAGGGCGTCGAGGGCGAACGCCCAGCCCGCGCCGACGCCGAGCACGAGGGCGGTGGCCAGCGCCGGCCCGGCGAACTCCGCGACGTTGTTGACGAAGGCGGTGAGCGCGCTGGCCTGCTGGACCTCGCCCTCGGGCACCGTCTGCGGCACGAGCCCGGTGTAGGCGGGGCGGAAGAAGGCCTCCGCGGTCCCGTAGAGCGCCTCGATGACCACGAGGTGCCAGATCTCGACCGCGTCGGCGAAGATCAGCGCGGCCAGCAGCCCGTGGAGGGCGAAGCGGACGACGTCGGAGGCGATCATCACGCGGTGGCGCGGCAGCCGGTCGGCCCAGACGCCGCCCAGCAGCAGGAAGCCGACGAGCGGGATCGCGTGGGCGGCGAGGACCACCCCGAGGTCGGTCGCCGAGCCGCCCTCCTCCGTGATGAACAGGGCCAGGGCGACGACGACCAGCCGCTCGCCGATCGCGCTCGCGGTCTGCCCGAGGAACAGGAAGCGGAAGTCGGGATGTCGGAGGACCTGCGTCATCCTGTGGGGCACCTTGACGCACGACGAGCTGATGGACGGGTGGGAGCGCGCGTGGTCGGGGCGGGACCCGCGGGCGTTCTCCGCGGTGGTCTGCGACGACTTCCACTACGAGGACCCGCTGACCCCCGACCCGCTCGAGAGCGCCGCGGCGCTCGCGGCCCACGCGGCGCGGCTGTGGAAGTCGTTCCCCGACGCGCGCCTGCAGCGGACCGGGGAGCGGCTCGCGAGCGCCGACGGCCGCTATCTCGCCGCGCCGGCCAAGCTCCTGGCCAACCACTCCGAGCCGCTCGAGGGGCTCGCCGCCACGGGCCGCTTCGTGATCGTCCACGCGGTCTTCTACTGCGAGGTCTCCGACGGCCGCCTGCACCGGGTCCGCGCCTTCTTCGACGTCTACGACGTGGCCCTCCAGCTCGGGATCCTGCCCAAGCCGGGGACCCTGGGGGAGAAGGCCCTGCTCGCCCTGCGCGGCTTCGGCCTGCGGGCCGGCGGCCGCGAGCGCTTCGACCGTTAGGACACCTCGACCGCGAGCGGGCGGTGATCGGAGAGGGCGCCCGCGTCGAGCACCGAGGCAGGACCGGCCGCGCCCAGGCCCCGCACGAGCACGTGGTCGACGTGCGAGGAGGCCACCACCTCGAGCCCGTCGAGCCGCGGGCGGGTGGCGTTCAGGTCGCCGCCGAGGACGAGCGGCCCGTCCTGCGCCCACGCGAGGGCCCGCTCGCGCGCGCGGGCGAGGT
>CALMNS010000094.1 GCA_937871635.1 uncultured Solirubrobacter sp. | reverse complement strand
CGGCAGCGCTCGATGATGGGCGGCGCCGGACTGCTCGGTGGCGGCGGCGCCAAGCGCAAGCCGGTGGACCCGGAGACCGTGCGCGTCACCTTCGAGGACGTCGCCGGCATCGACGAGGTCGAGAACGAGATCAGCGAGGTCGTGGACTTCCTGCGCGACCCCGAGAAGTACCGCCGGGTCGGCGCGCGGGCGCCCAAGGGCGTGCTGCTGTCCGGCCCGCCCGGGACCGGCAAGACGCTGCTGGCCCGCGCGACCGCCGGAGAGGCGGGCGTGCCGTTCTTCTCCGCCAGCGCGGCGGAGTTCATCGAGATGGTGGTCGGGGTCGGCGCGAGCCGGGTGCGCGAGCTGTTCACCGAGGCCCGCAAGGTCGCGCCGGCGATCATCTTCATCGACGAGATCGACACGATCGGGCGGACCCGCGGCGGCACGGCGATCGGCGGCCACGACGAGCGCGAGCAGACGCTGAACCAGATCCTCACCGAGATGGACGGCTTCTCGGGCTCCGAGGGCGTCGTGGTGCTGGCGGCGACCAACCGCGCGGAGGTGCTCGACCCCGCGCTGCTGCGGCCCGGCCGCTTCGACCGCTCGATCATGGTCTCGGCACCGGACCAGAAGGGCCGGCTGGAGATCCTGCGGGTGCACACCCGGCAGGTGCCGCTCGCGCCCGGCGTCGACCTCGAGCAGGTCGCCCGCTCGACGCCCGGCATGACCGGGGCGGAGCTGGCGAACCTCGTCAACGAGGCGGCGCTGCTGGCGGCCCGCCGCACCGAGGGCGCGGTGACGCAGCAGGACCTCAGCAACGCGCTCGAGAAGATCCAGCTCGGTACGGCCCGCAACGTCGTGATGCCGGAGGACGAGCGGCGGCGCACCGCCTACCACGAGGCGGGTCACGCGCTGCTCGGCATGCTGCAGCCGGGCGCCGACCCGGTGCGCAAGGTGTCGATCATCCCGCGCGGCCGCGCGCTGGGCGTGACGCTGTCGACGCCGCAGGGTGACCGGTACGGCTACGACGCCGACTACCTGCGTGGCCGCATCGTCGGTGCGGTCGGCGGGATGGCCGCCGAGCAGGTCGTCTTCGGCGTCGTCACGACCGGCGCCGAGAGCGACCTCGAGACCGCCACCGGCATCGCCCGGGCGATGGTCGGCCGGTTCGGGATGTCCGAGCGGATCGGCCCGGTGTCGGTGCTGCCGCGCGAGGGCGACCCGCGGATGTCCGGCGTCTCCGACGCGCTGCTCAACGCCGTCGACGACGAGGTCCGCCGCATCACCGACGAGTGCTAAGCGCTCGCCGTGCAGCTGCTGGGGCAGGAGCGCTGGCGGCTCGACAGCATCGTGGCGCGCCTGCTCGAGACCGAGACGCTGGACGAGCCCGAGATCTACGCCGCGGCCGCGATCGACCGCCCGGCGCAGGGGACGTCGGTGCGCGTCGCGGCGCGTACCGCCCCGCACTGAGCCGGCTCATGGTGGGGCCGCCGGTCCGGGGGAC
>CALMNS010000093.1 GCA_937871635.1 uncultured Solirubrobacter sp. | reverse complement strand
GCGTCGGGGTGGCCGGCGCCCTCCCCGGCCCCCGCTTCGGCGAGCACCGCGTGCCCCGCGGCCACGAGCTCGGCGGCTCCCGCGGGGGTGAGCGCCACCCGGCGCTCGGCGGGCTTGACCTCGCGCACCACGCCGACGCGCATCAGGCCACCCCGACCGCGCGCGGCGCTTCGAGGCCGAGGAAGGTCCCGGCGTCGGCGAGCACGTCGGCCATGGCGTCGACGACGTCGTCGAGCAGCGCGGCGTCGGAGATCAGCGGCGGGGCGATCTGCAGCACCGCGTCCCCGCGGTCGTCGGCCCGGGCGATCAGCCCCGCCTCGAGCAGCCGCCCCGGCAGGAAGCCCCGCAGCAGCCGCTCGCGCTCCTCGGCGTCGAGCGGCGTGTTCGCCGCGTCCTTGACCATCTCCACGGCCCAGAAGAACCCGGCGCCGCGGACGTCGCCGACGATCGGGAGCCGCCGCAGCTCCTCCAACCGCCCCTGGAGGTGTCCCTCGAGCGCGCGGACGTTCTCGAGCACGCCGTCGCGCTCGAAGATCTCGAGGTTGCGCAGCGCGATCGCGGCGGAGACGGGGTGGCCGCCGAAGGTGACGCCGTGCAGCAGCATGCGCCCGTCCTCGTACAGCGGCGCGGCGACGTGGTCGGCGACCAGCACCGCCCCCATCGGGGCGTACGCCGACGTCAGCCCCTTGGCGACGGTGACCAGGTCGGGCTCCGCGCCGAAGCGCTGCGAGCCGAACCACTCCCCGAGGCGGCCGAAGCCGCAGATGACCTCGTCGGCCACCAGCAGCGCCCCATGGCGATCGGCGATCTCGCGTAGGCCGGCCCAGTACCCGGCCGGCGGGGTGAGGCAGCCGCCGGCGTTCTGCACGGGCTCGGCGATGATCATCGCGACGGTGTCGGGGCCCTCCTCGACGATCGCCGCGTCGACCTCGGCGAGCAGCCGGCGGCAGAAGGCCGCCTCGTCGCCGGCGTCCGGCGCCCGGAAGGGGTTGGTCGTCGACACGTGGCGGACCGGGATCGCCGGCGGCCCGAACGGCGCCTTCATCGGCTCGACGCCCGTGAGCGAGAGGGCCCCCAGGGTGACGCCGTGGTAGGCGATCCGGCGGGCGATGACCTTCGTGCGCTCGGGTCGGCCGTGGGCGACGTGGTACTGGCGCACGATCTTCCAGGCCGCCTCGACGGACTCCGACCCTCCGCTGGTGAAGAAGGCGTGCGAGAGCCGGCCCGGGGAGAGCTCGGCCAGGCGCTCGGCCAGCTCGATCGCCGGGGGATGGGCCGTCGACCAGTTCGTGTTGAACGGCAGGCGCTCGAGCTGCTCGCGGGCGACCTCGGCCATCTCGGCGCCGTAGCCGTAGCCGAGCTGGGAGCAGAACAGGCTCGAGAGCGCGTCGATGTGACGGCGGCCGAGCGTGTCGTACACGTACGGGCCCTCCCCGCGCTCGAGCACCAGCAGCGGCGGGGTGTCGCGGCCCGGCCGGCCGTTGCGCGCGAAGTGCAGCAGGAGGTGCTCGCGGGCGGAGCGCTCGAGGCGCGCGTGCGTCGTGTCCATG
The DNA here is from genome assembly GCA_937871635.1 of uncultured Solirubrobacter sp. Lineage (GTDB taxonomy): Bacteria > Actinomycetota > Thermoleophilia > Solirubrobacterales > Solirubrobacteraceae > JACCYI01. The sequence goes on along the minus strand of CALMNS010000093.1, from coordinate 706 downwards.
CCGGGATCGTCGCCCGCCCGGTCACCGCCCCGCAACCGTCTCGACGTCCGATCGCCGGCGCCACCCGACGACGCTCCGTCGGCCCATGGCCGAGGTGACGGTCGAGACGGCGCTCGGGGTGCCGGCGCTGCGCCGCGGGGCGCCGCAGGTCCTCGCCGGGCGAGGGGCGCTCAAGCGCCCGATCCGCTGGGCGCACTCCAGCGAGGTCCCGAACCTCCCGGCGCTGCTGCGCGGCGGCGAGCTGCTGCTGATGACCGGCATGGGCATCGGCCGCCGGCCCGCCGACCAGCGGCGCTTCATCCGCGAGCTCGCCGACCGGGGCGTCGCCGCGCTGGTGGTCGAGCTGGGCCAGGCGTTCCGGTCGGTGCCCCCGGCGATGGTCGAGGAGGCGGAGACCCGCGGGCTGCCGCTCGTCGCCCTGCGCAACGAGGTCGCGTTCGTCGACGCCACCGAGGCGATCCACTCGAGGATCGTCTCGGCCCGGCTCGCGGTGACCGCGCGTGCCGAGGCGCTGCACGCCGAGCTGGCCCGGCGCACGGTAGAGGGCGCCGAGCTCCCGGACCTCCTCGACGCGCTCGCCGAGGCGATCGGCAACCCGGTGCTGCTCGACCGCGCCGGACACGGCGTCCTCTACCAGGCCGGGCACCGCTCGCCGGCCGAGGACGTCCTCGCGGCGTGGGACCTCGCGCGGGGGGCGGACGACGCT
>CALMNS010000092.1 GCA_937871635.1 uncultured Solirubrobacter sp. | reverse complement strand
GCCCGACGTAGCACCCCTTGGTGAAGGAGACCGCGCGCTCGTTGAGGCCCGCCTCCTGCGGGATGACCGAGTCGTCGAGCTCGGCGCCGTAGCGCGGGCGCCCGCGCTCGACCCGGACCACCTCGACGGTCGCCTCGTCGACCTCCACCGCGCCGCGGTCGAGCAGCTCCGCGCGCACCGCGTCCGCCGCCGGGCCGCTCTCGACGAGCACGTCCACGCCTCCCGCATCGGTCGCGATCAGCCGCACCGGGGTCCCGGCGAGCTCCGCGGCGACGTGGTCGTGCTCGGCGGCGCCGAGCCCGGCGGCGTCGGCACCGGCGATCCGCCGCGCCTGCGGCCCGATCAGCGAGAGCAGCCCCCGCTCGAGGGTGCGCTTGTGGAGCTCGACGTCGCGCCCGAGCTTCGTGCGGCGCAGCAGGTTGAAGAGCTCCTGGAGCGCGGGGCGCTCGCAGTCGAGCAGCAGCTCCTCCCCGGCGTCGAGCACACGGAGGTCGCCGAGCATCTTGCCCTTGTGGGTGAGGAACGCGGCGTAGCACCCACGGCCTGGCTCGAGCGCCTCGACGTCGTTGGTGACCTGGCCCTGGAGGAACTCCTTGCGTTCGCTGCCGGTCAGCGCCAGCTTGCCGCGCTCGGACCGGTCCAAGAGCCCCGCACCATGGATGAGCGCCTCGTACATGCCCCTATGATGCCGCGCGACCGTGGGCGCCCTGGCCGACACCTTCTCCGAGGTCCTCTCCACCCTCCCGTCGGACTGGACGGACCTCGAGCTCGACCTGCGGATCGACGAGCGCCGCTACATCGACGCGGCGGCCATCCTCACCCAGGCCAACGCCCAGCCCTACTCCCACCACGACTGGCACTTCCGGCTCCTGGTCGCCCACCAGTTCGGCCACGCGGCGGCCGCCCCGGTCGTGCGCAAGACGCTCGAGCTGCTCGACGACGCCGGCATCGCGGGGGAGCTCGTCCTGCGCGAGCTGCGCACGGGGCGGGTGGAGGTCACGCAGATGTGGGGCCGCCCCGAGTCCGTGCGCCGGGACTTCCGGCGCCTGCGTCAGCAGTAGCCGTGGCCCGCGTCGTCGCCCTGTTCGACGACCTCCTGCTCGGCACGAACGTCCTGGGGTGGCTGCGGGCCGCGGGTCACGAGGCCACCCTGGCCGCCGCCGTCCCCGAGGACCTCGCCGAGGTCGACGTGCTCGTCGTCGACCTCGACTCGGGGATCGACACCCCGGCCGGCGGCCCCAAGCGCCTCGGCCTCTACTCGCACGTCGATCCCGAGACCCGGCGCCGCGCGGAGGCGGCGGGCTTCGATCTCGTCGTCCCGCGGTCGCGCTTCGCCCGCGAGGGCGGCGCGCTCGTCGACCGGCTGGCGAGCGGCTGAGCGGCCTAGAGCCCGAAGGCGAAGGCCCGGTCGAGGTCGACCGGGCGCTCGAGGATCCCGAACTCGACGTCCCACCTCGCCCACGCCTCGAGCCGCCCGCGGTCGAGCGCCCCGTAGCGCGCCGCGCCGGCCGTGAAGGCGGACCCGACCGCGTCGAGC
>CALMNS010000091.1 GCA_937871635.1 uncultured Solirubrobacter sp. | reverse complement strand
CCCGGCCGTCCCCGGCCTCGCGATCCAAGGGGTGCACGCCGAGGACGCCGCCCGCGCCTCGCGCGAGGCGTCCGAGGCCGCCGCCGGGGCGCAGCAGCCGGGCCCGGGCGGGCTGCCCCGCCTGGACCCCAGCTAGACCCGCCTAGACTGGTCCGGAGTGTTCGACTCCCTCGCCGACAAGCTCCAGGGCACCCTCTCCGGCGTCCGCCAGCGGGGCGCGCTCACCGAGGAGGACATCACCAAGGCGATGCGCGAGATCCGCCTTGCGCTCCTCGAGGCCGACGTCAACTTCCGCGTGGTCAAGGACTTCACCAAGACGGTGAAGGAGCGGGCCAACGGCGTCCAGGTCGCCCAGCAGCTCAACCCGGGCCAGCAGGTCGTCAAGATCGTCAACGAGGAGCTCACGGGCCTCATGGGCGGCGCCGCCGCCGGCCTCACCTTCTCACCGCGCCCGCCCACGGTCATCCTCATGGCCGGCCTGCAGGGCTCGGGCAAGACGACCGCCACCGGCAAGCTCGCCCGCTGGCTCAAGAACGAGCGCGGCGCGTCGGTGGCCGTGGCCGCCTGCGACGTCTACCGCCCGGCCGCGGTCGAGCAGCTCATCAAGGTCGGCGTCCAGGCGGGCGCCACCGTCTACGAGCGGGGCACCGACCACGACCCGGTCGACATCGCCCGCTGGGCGCTCGACCAGGCCAAGCGCGACAACAAGGACGTCCTGATCGTCGACACGAGCGGCCGGCTGCACGTCGACCAGGCGCTCATGGAGGAGCTCGGCAACATCAAGAAGGCGGTCCGGCCCCACAACGTCCTGCTCGTAGTCGACGCGATGACGGGCCAGGACGCCGTCAACGTCGCCGAGCAGTTCGCCGAGACGGCCCAGTTCGACGGCGTGGTGCTCTCCAAGCTCGACGGCGACGCCCGCGGCGGCGCCGCCCTGAGCGTCAAGGCGGTCACCGGCAAGCCGATCATGTTCGCCTCCACCGGGGAGAAGCTCGACGCCTTCGAGCGCTTCCACCCCGACCGGATGGCCCAGCGGATCCTCGGCATGGGCGACGTGCTGTCGTTCATCGAGAAGGCGGAGAAGGCCACCGACGAGGACGAGGCCGCCGAGCTCGAGCGCAAGCTGCGGCGCAACGAGTTCACCCTCGACGACTTCCTCGCCCAGCTCACGAAGATCCGCAAGATGGGCTCGCTGACCTCGCTGATGGGAATGATCCCCGGGCTGGCCGGCCACAAGCTCTCCCAGATGGACGTCGACGAGCGGGAGTTCGACCGCATCGAGGCGATCATCCGGTCGATGACGCCGATGGAGCGCCGGCGACCCGAGCTGATCAAGGGCTCGCGGCGGCTGCGGATCGCCAAGGGCTCGGGGACGAGCGTCCAGCAGGTCAACCAGCTCGTCAAGCAGTTCGGCGAGATGCGCAAGATGATGCGCGGGCTCTCCCAGGGCAAGATGCCGGACCTCGGTGCCCTGACCCGGGGCCGCTAAGCTCCCCGCCCATGTCCGTCGCTATGAGGCTCACCCGCGTGGGTGGCAAGAAGGATCCGGTGTGGCGCGTCGTCGTCGCCGACTCGCGCTCGCCGCGCGACGGCCGCTCGCTCGAGGTCGTCGGCCGCTACAACGCCCAGACAGAGCCCTCGACCATCGTGATCGACGAGGAGCGGGTGCGCTTCTGGCTGGCCCGCGGCGCACAGCCCTCCGGCCCGGTCAAGAAGCTCCTCAAGACGCAGGGCATCACCCCCGGCGCCTGATTCGTGCGCGAGCTCCTCGAGTACCTCGCCCGGGCGATCGTCGACGCCCCGGAGCAGGTCAAGGTCGAGGAGATCGAGGAGGACGACGGCACCATCGTGCTCGAGCTCTCGGTGGGCGACGATGACTACGGCAAGGTCATCGGGCGCGGGGGACGCACCGCGCAGGCGCTCCGCACCGTCGTCAAGGCGGCCGCCGTCCGCGAGAAGCAGCGCGTCCTCGTCGACATCGTCGAGTGAGCTCGGCCGGGTCGGCCGCGCGCACGGCCTCGACGGGTCCTTCTACGTAACCCGCCCCCTGCCCGGGCTGCTCTTCGAGGGCGCCCGGGTGACCGTGGGCGGGGAGCGCCGGGTCGTCGAGCGCAGGGCGGGGACGGACGACAAGCCGATCGTGCGGGTCAGCGGGGTGGGGACGCGCGAGGGCGCCGAGGCGCTGCGCGGCGAGACGGTCCTGATGGCCCATCGCGACCTCCCCCGCCTCCCGGAGGGCGAGTACTACGCCCACGAGCTCGTCGGCTGCCGGGTGACGGACGGGCTGCGGCAGCTCGGGACGGTCTCCGCGCTCGTCCCGCTGCCGACCTGCGAGGCCCTCGAGGTAGGCGACCTCCTGATCCCGATGATCGGCGACGCGATCCGCAGCGTCGACGTGCTCCGCCGGCGCATTGACGTCGACGCGAGCTTCCTCGGCTGATGGAGATCGACGTCTTCACCCTCTTCCCGGGCTGGTTCGACTGGTTCCGCTCCCAGCGTCACGTGGCCAACGCGCTGGCCGCCGGCCACGCCTTCGCGTGCGTCGACCCGCGGGCGACCACCACCCTCGCCGGGCGCTCGGTCGACGACACCCCGTTCGGGGGCGGCGCCGGGATGATCCTGCGCGTCGACGTCATGGAGGCCGCCCTGGAGGCCCGCTACGGGACCGACCCGGTCGCCCTCGCCGCCTCGGGGACCCGGCGGATCGTCGCCCTCACGCCGGGCGGCCGCCTGCTCGACGACGGGCTGGTCGACGAGCTCGCCGCCGAGCCGGCGCTGACGCTGCTGTGCGGGCGCTACGAGGGCTTCGACGAGCGGATCGTCGAGCACCTCTGCACGGACGCCATCTCCATCGGACGCTACGTGCTGGCCGGGGGGGAGCTGGCGGCGATGGTCGTGGCCGACGCGGTGCTCCGCAAGCTGCCGGGCGCCCTCGGGCACGCGGAGTCCGCGGTGGAGGAGTCCTTCAGCGCCGCGCTCGAGGGCCGGCCCGAGTACCCGCACTACACGCGGCCCGCCGAGTGGCGCGGCCACGGCGTCCCCGAGGTGCTCCTCTCGGGCCACCACGAGCGCATCCGCGAGTGGCGCTTGGCGCAGGCTCGGGAGCGGGGAGGTCCGCTAGAGTGGCCCTCCCGCCCGCCGGCTGCACCGACGCGCCGCGGCCCCGACCCCCTCCCTGAGCAATGAGCACCGTCATCGACTCCCTCGAGCGCGCCCAGCTGCGCCGCGTCCCCCGCTTCCAGGCCGGTGATCGCGTCAAGGTCCACTTCCAGGTCATCGAGGGGACGCGCCGCCGCACCCAGGTGTTCGAGGGCGTCGTCATCAAGCGCCAGGGCGAGGGCGTGCGCGAGACCTTCACGGTGCGCAAGCAGTCCTTCGGGGTCGGCGTGGAGCGCACGTTCCCGGTGCACTCGCCGAAGATCGAGCGCATCGAGGTCGCCGCCCGCGGTGACGTGCGCCGCGCCAAGCTCTACTACCTGCGCGGCCGGGTCGGCAAGCGCGCCCGCGTCCGCGAGCGCCGGTACACCGGGCCGGAGGAGGTCGTCGAGGCGGGGCTCCTGCACGCGGCGGTTACGGCCGACGTGGCGGCCGCCGCGGACCCCGAGGTCCCGGACGCCGCGGTCGACCAAGAGGCGCTCGACGACGCGCCCGCGGCCGGCGCGGCGGCTCCCGCCTCCGACGAGTAGGCGCCGGTCGCAGATGGCCTCGAGCAAGGGATCGAGCCCGGGCAGCTCGCTGCTCGAGCTCGTGCTCATCGTCGGGGTGGCGCTCGGCCTCGCCCTCGGCATCCAGGCCTTCCTGGTCAAGCCGTATCGCATCCCGTCGCCCTCGATGGTGCCGACGCTCGACATCGGCCAGCGCGTCCTGGTCAACCGGCTCGGCTCGCGCTTCTCTGACCCCGAGGTAGGTGACGTGGTCGTCTTCCACCCGCCGGCCGGGGCGGAGCGGACCGACCAGATGTGCGGCGCCGAGAAGCCGCGGGGCCAGGTCTGCCCGCGGCCGACCGACGACCGGGCCGACGTCAACTTCATCAAGCGCGTGGTGGCGGGGCCGGGGGACCGCATCGCGATCGACGACGGGCGCGTGATCCGCAACGGCCGGCGCCAGGCCGAGCCCTTCGCGGAGCCGTGCGGCGGGGGTGAAGGGTGCAGCTTCCGGCGGACGATGACCGTTCCGGCCGGGCATTACTTCATGATGGGCGACAACCGTGGATCCTCCGACGACAGCCGCTTCTGGGGGCCCGTCCCCCGACGATGGGTCATCGGCGGCGCCTTCGCCACCTACTGGCCCCCGAAGCGCATCGGCCCCCTCTAACCGCGTGTCCCGTCGCCGCCGGCGACCGGCCGGGCGGCGGCTGTTCGCCTGGGACCGCGCGCTCGGCGTCCGCTGGGTGGCGGGCGCCGACGAGGCCGGGCGGGGCTGCCTGGCCGGCCCGCTCGTCGCCGCCGCGGTGCTCTTCGACTACGACCGGATCGGGCTGCGCGAGCTGCGCTCCCTGAGCGCGCTCAACGACTCCAAGCAGCACACCGAGGAGATGCGCGAAGAGCTCTACCCGCGGGTGCTCCGCGCCGCCGCCTGCGTCGCGGTCACCTCGCGCTGCCCCCGCGGAATCGACGAGCGCGGCCTGCATGTGACGAACCTCCGCGCGCTGTCGGACATGCTGCGCCGGGTGGGGCGGCCCGGCTGCCTCGCCCTCTCGGACGGCTTCGCGGTGCCGGACACGGGCTGGGACCAGCGCCACGTCGTCGGCGGCGACGCGACGAGCGCCGCCATCGCGGCGGCGTCGGTGATCGCCAAGGTCACCCGCGACCGCTTCATGCGCCGGGCCGAGGAGCGCTACCCCGGGTGGGAGTTCGGCGCGCACGTCGGCTACTCCACCCCGGAGCACCGGGCGGCGATCGAGCGCCAGGGCGTCTCGCCCCTGCATCGCATGTCGTTTGCCAGCGCGGCGTACCAGCAGCTCGCCCTCTGAATCGTCGCGGAGCCGCGCGCAAGTCGTGACGCCCGCGCGTTGAGCGGTGCGCGCGGCCGGCCATAGCGTCGGCCGCGTGCCGACCGACCGCCGCCAGACGCTCGGCCGCCGCGGCGAGCAGCTCGCCCTCGAGCACCTCGAGCGCCTCGGGTTCGCGCTCGTCGCCCGCAACCACCGCACCCGCTTCGGCGAGCTCGACCTCGTCGTGGCGCGCGAAGGGCTGCTCGTGTTCTGCGAGGTCAAGACGCGCCGGGCCGGCTCCGGCGATCCCTGGGACTCCCTCCATCCCGCCAAGCGGGCGCAGGTGCGGCGCATGGCGCGGGCGTTCCTGACCGAGGTCGGAGAGCGCCCGTGGACCCCGGCGCTGCGCTTCGACGCCGTCGGCGTCGTGCTCGACCGCGAGGGCGGGCTCGTCCGCCTCGACCATCTCGAGGGAGCCTTCTGAACCGTGCGGGTACGCGGCCGCCATGAACACACGGAAGCTCGGGAGGACCGGCATCGAGGTGTCGGAGATCGGCTACGGCGCCTGGGGCATCGGGGGATCGGAGTGGCTCGGGGCGCAGGACGACGAGTCGCTCACGGCGCTGCGGCGCGCGATCGAGCTCGGACTGACCTTCATCGACACCGCGCTCGCCTACGGCCGCGGGCACTCCGAGGAGCTCGTCGGCCAGGTCGTCCGCGAGCAGGACCACCACATCGTCGTGGCCACGAAGGTGCCGCCGAAGAACCGGCAGTGGCCGGCTCCCGGCGGGCTCGACCCCGACGACGTCTTTCCGGGTGAGTGGGTCCGGAGCTGCACCGAGCGCTCCCTCGCCAACCTCGGCCTCGACGTCATCGACGTCCAGCAGCTCCACGTCTGGTCGGACGAGTGGGTCGGGCGCGGGACCTGGCTCGAGGCGGTCCAGGCGCTCAAGGACGAGGGCCTCATCCGCGCGTTCGGCGTCTCCATCAACGACCACCAGCCGGCCAACGCCCTCCGCCTCATCGAGACGGGCGTCGTCGACACGGTGCAGGTCATCTACAACGTCTTCGACCAGTCGCCCGAGGACGAGCTGCTCGCCGCCTGCCAGGCGCACGACGTCGGCGTCATCGTGCGGGTCCCGTTCGACGAGGGGGCGCTGACCGGGGCGATCGGGCCCGACACGGAGTTCCCCGAGAAGGACTTCCGGAGCGAGTACTTCCGCGGCGACCGGCGCGCGCAGGTCGACGAGCACGTGCGGGCCCTGCTCGAGGACCTCGGGATCGAGCGCTCCGAGCTGCCCGAGGTGGCGCTGCGCTACGTCCTCTCGCACCCGGCGGTCTCCACCGTGATCCCCGGGATGCGGTCCGTGCGCAACGCCGAGCGCAACGTCGCGGTCGGCGACGGGCGCGGCCTGCCCGCCGAGACGATCGAGAAGCTCCGCGCCCACCGCTGGGACCGCAACTTCTACGAGTAGCCGGCGGGGCGGGCGGGGCGGGGCGGAGGACGGCGGGGGCGGGGAGCGGGGGCGGGGCGGCCTCGCGCCAACCC
>CALMNS010000090.1 GCA_937871635.1 uncultured Solirubrobacter sp. | reverse complement strand
AGGAAGACGGAGACGAGCGGGCGGGCCCGGGAGTCCGTGAGCCGGTCGACCGCCGCCCCGTCGACGGTCACGCGCTTGCCCACCCCGCCCGGCTCGAAGCCGACGGCGATCACGTGCTCGCCCCCGTCGTCGCGCGCGGTGAGCTCGAGCCGGGTGACCGGCCGGCCGAAGCGGACGACCTCCTTCTCGTTCGCCGTGCGGCACGGCCGCGCGGTACAGGCGAAGTAGATCGCCTCGAGCAGGTTCGTCTTCCCCGCCCCGTTGCGGCCGCTGACCACCGTGAGCCCGGGGCCCAGCCGCACGTCGGCCGCCGCGTAGGAGCGGAAGTCCTTCAGGATGAGGCGAACGACCCTCAGACGTTGAGCCGGATCGGCATGAGCAGGTACAGGAACCCGCTGCCGTCCGCCGCCTGGATGAGCCCCGGCCGCAGCGGCGAGATGAGCTTGAGCACGAGGTCGCCCGAGTCCACGCTCTCCAGTCCGTCGCGCAGGAAGTCCGGGTTGAAGCCGATCTCGAGCGGCTCGCCCTGGAACGGCACCGGGAGCGTCTCGGACGCCTCCCCGACGTCCGGGGTGCGGGCCGAGACGGTGAGCTCGCCGTCGGAGAAGGCGAGCCGCAGCGGGGCGTTCTTTTGCGCGAGCAGCGAGATCCGGCGCACGACGTCGGACACCTCGGCGCCGGCGAGCTGGAGCTCGTGGTCGTAGGTCTCGGGCAGCAGCTGGCGGTAGTTCGGGAACTGGCCGTCGATCAGCCGCGAGGAGAGCAGCACGCCGCCGACCTCGAAGACGACCTGGTTCGTGCGCACGGAGACCGTCAGCCGGTCCTCCTCCGAGGCCTGGGCGATCCGCGAGAGCTCCTGGAGGGCGCGGGCCGGCACGTTGGCCTCGAAGCTCCCGACCAGCGGCTCCTCGAGCGTCGTCTCCTTGACCGAGAGCCGGTAGGAGTCCGTCGCCACCATCCGCAGCTCGGTCCCCGAGGCCGAGACGAGGATGCCGGTGAGCACGGGCCGCGTCTCGTCGCGCGACGCCGACCGGGCGACCTTGAGCACCGTGGCGACGAACGCCTCGGCCGGCACCTCGACGCGCGACTCGGCCTCCGGCTCGGGCAGCGGCGGGAAGTCCTCGAGGCGCAGCGTGCGGATCCGGAACGTCGCCGACCCGGCGACGAGCTCGACGTCCTGCTCGGCCGGGCGCAGCTCGATCGACACGGAGTCCCCCGGCAGGGCGCGGACGACGTCGACGAGCAGCCGGGCGGGCAGGACCACCGACCCCTCGCGCACGACCTCGCCGGGCAGCGGGACCCGCATGCCGAGCTCCATGTCGGTGGCGCGCAGCTCGATGCCCGAGCCGCCGGCCACGAGCTGGACGCCCGACAGCGCCTGGACGGCGCTGCGAGTGGAGGCGGCGCGCGTGACGGTCTGCAGCTGCGCGAACAGATCCGTTCGACTGGTGGAGATCTTCATGAGGAGATGACGACTTCTCTAGAGAGGATGAGGTTCATAAGGAGTGTTGACTGTGCGCAAGTGTGTCAGCCGGGCCGGTCGCCGCGGGAGAGATCGCGGGCCAGGCGGTCGACGGCCGCATACGCCTCGGGCTCGGCCGCGATCCGCTCGGCGGTGCGGCGGCACGCGTGCAGGACCGTCGTGTGGTTGCGCCCGAACGCGCGGCCGATGGCGGGCAGCGTCTGGTCGGTCAGCTCGCGGGCCAGGTACATCGCGACCTGTCGCGGCCACGCCAGGCGCGCCTCCCGGCTCGGCGACAGGAGCTCCTCCCGGGAGATGGAGAACGCTGTGCACACCTCCGCCTGGATGTCGGCGACGCTCCGGACCCGCGGCGGCGTGAGGTCGGGGTACAGGCCCGCGAGGACCTCCTCGGCGAGCGCGGCGGTGACCGGCCGGCCCGTGAGGGAGCCGAAGGCGACGACGCGGATGAGCGTGCCCTCGAGGGTCCGGACGTTCTCCCCCACCCGCTCGGCCAGGAGCTCGAGCGCCTCGGGCTCGCAGCCCTCGATCCCGTCCTGGAGCACGCGCTTGCGCAGGATGGTCAGGCGGGTGGAGTAGTCCGGCGGGCCGACCTCGCAGACCAGGCCGCCCTCGAAGCGCTCGCGGAGCCGGTCCTCGAGCGCGTCGAGGTCGCGGGGAGGCCGGTCGCAGGTGAGCACGATCTGGGCGCCCGCGGCGTGAAGGGCGTTGAAGGTGTGGAAGAACTCCTCCTCCGTCCTGACCTTCGACTGCAGGAACTGGACGTCGTCGACGAGCAGGACGTCCACCCCGCGGTGGGCCTCCTTGAAGGCGGCGGGATCGCCGCCGTGGACGGCGGCCACGAAGGCGTTGGTGAAGCGCTCGACCGTCGTGCAGCGGACGGTCAGCCCCGCGCCGTAGGCCGTCACGTAGTTGGCGATCGCCTGGAGCAGGTGCGTCTTGCCGAGCCCGGGCGGGCCGCAGATGAGCAGCGGGTTGTAGGCGAGCGAGGGCAGCTCGGCGACGGCCAGGGCGGCGCCGTGGGCGAGCCGGTTGGCGTCGCCGATGACGAACTGCTCGAAGGTCAGGCGCGGGTCGAGCCGCTCCCCGCGATCGGCGGCCCGCGCCGCCGCCTCGGCGGCCGACGGGCCGCCGTCCATCGGCG
>CALMNS010000089.1 GCA_937871635.1 uncultured Solirubrobacter sp. | reverse complement strand
GGCGCGAGCCGCTCGACCACCCAGGCGCCGGCGTCCGTGCGCCGGTAGCGGAGGCGGTCGTGGAGGCGGCTCGGGCGCCCCTGCCAGAACTCGACCGTCTCGGGGACCACGCGCAGGCCGCCCCAGTGGGCCGGGCGAGCGACCTCCGTGCCCTCCGGGACCTCCCGGACGAGCGCCGCCCACCGCCGCTCAAGAACCTCGCGCGAGGGGATGACCGCCGACTGCTCGGAGGCGTGGGCGGCGAGCTTCGAGCCGTGCGGGCGCGAGGCGAAGTAGGCGTCGTCCTCCTCGGGCGCCACGCGCTCGACGGCGCCCTCCACGTGGACCTGTCGCTGCAGGCCGTACCACGGGAACAGGAGCGCCGCCCTCGGGTTCGCGCGGAGCTGCTCGCCCTTGCGCGAGCGGCGGTTCGTGTTGAAGACGAAGCCGCGCTCGTCGACCGCCTTGAGCAGCACGGTGCGCGAGCTCGGGCGCCCGTCGGCGTCGGCGGTGGAGACCACCACGGCGTTGGCCTCCTCGGTCGAGCCCTCCGCCTCGGTCTCCGCGAACCAGGCGCGGAACTGGGTGAGCCAGTCGGCGGCGAGGTCCGCCTCGAGCAGCGCGGCGCGCTCGTAGGAGCGCCGCATGGCGCCGAGGTCGCTCACTCGACGCCCGCCAGCCGCAGGGCGACGATCCCGCCGAGGATGAGGGCGATCCCCAGGGCCCGCAGCGCGGTGGCGGGCTCACCGAGCGCGATCACCCCCACCAGGGCGGCGCCCACCGCGCCGATCCCGGTCCACACCGCGTAGGCGCTGCCCACCGGCAGCGTCTTGAGCGCGATCGCCAGGCCGACCAGCGACCCGGTCGCCGCGACCGCGAAGACGGCGACCCAGCCCGGCCGGCTGAAGCCGTTGGACTGCTTGAGCGCGATCGCCCAGACCGTCTCGAGCAGCCCGGAGAGGAAGAGGATGATCCAGGCCAACCGCTCAGTCCCCCGTCCGCACCTCGGCGCCGTCGCCGCCCCACTGCACGTGGAAGGCCCCCTCGTCGTCGACCCGCCGGTAGGTGTGCGCGCCGAACAGGTCGCGCAGCCCCTGGATGAGCGACGCCGGCCCGCGGTCGCGGCGCAGGCCGTCGTAGTAGGCGAGCGACGAGGTGAAGGCCGGCATCGGGATGCCGAGCTCGATCCCCCGCGCGATGACGCGGCGCCAGGCGTCCTGGGCGTCGCCCACCGCGTCGGTGAAGGGCTCCACGAAAAGGAGGTTGGGCGTCGCGGGGTCCTCCTCGTAGGCCTCGCGGATCCGGTCGAGGAAGCGGGCGCGGATGATGCAGCCGCCGCGCCAGATCGTCGCCATCGCGCCCAGGTCGATGTCCCAGCCCTCGTCGTCGGCGCGCGCGGCCATCTGGGCGAAGCCCTGGGCGTAGGCGACGACCTTGGAGGCGTAGAGCGCGTGGGAGACGTCCTCGACGAGGTCCTCCGCGCCGCCGCCGTTCGTCCCGCCGCCCGCCGCGGGGCCGCGCAGGGTCTGCGCCCCGCGCGAGCGCTGGTCGCGCAGGGAGGACAGCGTCCGCGCGTAGACCGCCTCGGTGATCGCGGTCAGCGGCTGGCCGAGCTCGAGCGCGTCCTGGGCCGTCCAGCGCCCGGTCCCCTTCTGCTCAGCGGCGTCGAGGATGACGTCGACGAGCGGCGCGCCCGTGCGCTCGTCGGTGTGCTCGAGCACCCGCGCGGTGATCTCGATCAGGAAGGACTCGAGCTCCCCCTCGTTCCAGCGCCGGAAGGTCTCGGCGATCTGCGGCACCTCGAGCCCGGCACCGTGGCGCAGCAGGTCGTAGGACTCGGCGATGAGCTGCATGTCGGCGTACTCGATGCCGTTGTGGACCATCTTCACGTAGTGGCCCGCGCCGTCGGCGCCGACGTACGTGCAGCAGGGCGTGCCGTCGACCTGGGCGGCGATGCGGGTGAGCACGTCCTCGACGCCCTCGTAGGCCGACCGGTCGCCGCCGGGCATGATCGACGGTCCCTTGAGCGCGCCCTCCTCGCCGCCCGAGACGCCCACGCCGAGGAAGCGCAGGCCGCGCTCGTCGAGCGCCTTCGCCCGCCGCTGGGTGTCGCGGAAGTGGGAGTTGCCGCCGTCGACGATCGTGTCGCCCGGCGCGAGCAGCGGCGCGAGGTCCTCGATCACCGCGTCGACCGCCGGCCCGGCCTTGACCATGGCCATCACCGTGCGCGGCGCGGCCAGCTTGCCCACGAAGTCCTCGAGCGAGCCCGACCCGGTGAGCGGGCCCTCGCCCGCGTGGGCCTCCATGAAGGCGTCCGTCTTGGCCTGCGTCCGGTTGTGGACGACGATCGGGACATCGTGGTGGGCGACGTTGCGGGCGAGGTTCGCGCCCATGGTGGCGAGGCCGGTGAGCCCGAAGGACGGGGCATCGGAGGAGGCGGACATGCTTGGAACCTACTCAGGCCAGCGCACGGTGAACCGTGCGCCCCCGAGGTCGGCCGACTCGGCGACCTCGAGGCGGGCCCCGTGGTGGGCGGCCTGCTGGGCGACGAGCGCCAGCCCGAGCCCCGATCCGGGCTCCGACGCGCCGTCGCCCAGGCGGACGAACGGCTCGAGGATCCGCCGCCGGTCCGCCTCGGCGATCCCCGGCCCGTCGTCCTCCACCGACAGCTCGTCCCGCGTGACCGCGAGCCGCACGGTGCCGCCCGGCCGGCCGTGGCGGGCCGCGTTCTCAAGCAGGTTGTCGACCAGCGACCGCAGCCCCGGCTCCCAGCCGTAGAGGAGCACGGCGGCGTCGGGCAGGGTCGCCTCCCAGCGGACCTCCGGGTGGCGCTCGCGGGCGCTGGCGAGCGCGGCGTCGGCGATGTCCGCCACGTCGAGCGCGGTCCGCTCGGGCGCCGCGTCGCCGCGAGCGAGGGCCTGGAGCCCCTCGAGG
>CALMNS010000088.1 GCA_937871635.1 uncultured Solirubrobacter sp. | reverse complement strand
GCCCCAGAGGCTCGGCACGGGCGCGGGAGCCTCGCCGGACCGCCCGAGCGCGGTGGCGCGGGCGCGGTCGGCGTGCTCCTCGCTCACCTCGGCGACCCGCGCGAGCCACCGGCGCAGCGTGCGCCGCTCGTCGTCGCCGAGCTCGAGGGAGAGGCGGTCGAGGTCAGAGACCAGCGGCTCGAAGGCGCGCGTGGCCCGCTCGACGAGCGCGGGGGCGAGCCGGACGAGGTTGCGGCGACCGTCCGTCGGGTGCGCCTGGCGGACGACGTGCCCGGCCTCCGAGAGCCGCCCGACCAGCGCGCTGACCCCGCCCGAGGAGAGGTCGAGCAGCTCCCCGAGCTCCGAGGGCGACAGCTGGCCGCGCTGCGCGAGGTGCGCGACGGCGAGCATCTCCGTGTCCGAGAGGCCGAGCTGGCGGCTCATCGCGCTGCGGTGCCGCGCGGCGGCCAGCTCCCGGCGGTTGAGCAGCTGGCGGATGGACGCGTCGTGCCCCGGCGCCGTGTCGACCCTCCGCGCCGCGTCGTTCCCACCGATCGAGACTCCTTGAGCTATTGGCTCACGATATCGCGCGAGCCGGTCGGCACGGCGTGCCGACCGGTGCGCGGTCAGGGGCGGCGTTCCGGCGCCGCCTCAGGCGGCGGCCTCCAGCGACGCGACGTGCCGGAAGCCCGCGCCCCGGTGGTCGGCGGGCAGGCGGTCGCCGCGACCGAGGAGCTTGTGGCGCAGCGTGCCCGGCGTGTACTCGTGCTGGTAGGCGCCCCGGCGCTGCAGCTCGGGAACGAGGTGCTCGACGAGATCGACGAAGGTCCCCGGCGTGATCGCGTAGGCGAGGTTGAAGCCGTCCACGTCGGTGTCCTCGACCCAGGACTGCAGCTCGTCGGCCACCTCGGAGGCCGAGCCGACGACGACGGGGCCCATCCCGCCGATGCCGCCCCAGCGGGCGACGTCGCGCACCTTCCACGTGCCGCCCGTGGGGTCGGCGGAGCTGAAGGCCTCGACGGCCGACTGGATCGCGTTGCTCTCGACGGCCTCGATCGGGTCGTCGAGGTCGTACTGCGCGAGGTCGATGCCCATCCAGCCCGACATGAACACGAGCGATCCTTCGTCGCTGGCGTACCGGCGCAGGTCGTCGTGCTTGGCCCGCGCCTTCGCCGGCGTCTCGTCGCAGATGACGGTCTGGAGGTTGAAGATGCGCGCGCTGTAGGGGTCGCGCCCCGCCTCGCGCAGCCGGCCGCGCAGGTCGGCGACCACGTCGCGCAGCAGGTCCTTCGTCGGCGCCGCGACGAAGATCGCCTCGGCGTTCTCGGCCGCGAAGCGCTTGCCCCGGCTCGAGGCGCCCGCCTGGTAGATGGTCGGCG
Source organism: uncultured Solirubrobacter sp. (assembly GCA_937871635.1). Classification (GTDB taxonomy): domain Bacteria; phylum Actinomycetota; class Thermoleophilia; order Solirubrobacterales; family Solirubrobacteraceae; genus JACCYI01. Next base: position 4,114 of record CALMNS010000088.1, on the reverse strand, counting down.
TGCGCTGCGGGGAGGGCTCGCAGAGGTGGATCCCCGGCACCTGGAAGAAGCGTCCGTCGTGGCCGATCGGGTGGACCTTGTCCGGGTCCGAGAAGATGCCGCGCTCGGCGTCGCGCACGACCGCGTCGTCCTCCCAGGAGCCCTCCCAGAGTTTGTAGCAGACCTCGAGGTACTCGTCGGCGACGTCGTAGCGGTCGCCGTGGGCGAGCTGGTTGGCCTGGCCGAGGTTCCGCGCCCCGCTGTCGAGGTACGAGGTGACGACGTTCCAGCCGATCCGCCCGTCGGTCAGGTGGTCGAGCGTCGACATCCGCCGCGCGAAGGGGTACGGGTGCTCGAAGGAGAGCGAGGCGGTCATCCCGAAGCCCAAGTGCTCCGTGGCGTGGGCCATCGCGGAGACGAGCAGCGCCGGGTCGTTGACCGGCACCTGCGCGCCCTGGCGGATCGCCGCCTCCGACGAGCCGTCGTAGACGTCGTAGACGCCGAGGACGTCGGCGATGAAGAGGCCGTCGAAGCGCCCCCGCTCGAGCAGCTTGGCGAGCTCGGTCCAGTACCGGATGTCCTTGTAGCGCCAGGACTGGTCTTGAGGGTGGCGCCACAGCCCCGGGGACTGGTGGGCGACGCAGTTCATGTCGAAGGCGTTGAGCCGGATCGGTCGGGTCATCCACTAAAGCTACATAACCCGGTCAGGATTAGGAAGTTTTTCTGGCGAGGGGCGCGGACGCATGGCTCGCAGCGCGCGCGTCCCGGCGAGCGGATCGCGGTGCAGCTGGCGGTCTTGGTTGGCGCCGGCGGCGAGGGCGGTGAGCTCGAAGGCGACCTGCTCGGGGTCGGTGTCGGCGGGGAGCTCGCCGCCTGCGACGGCGATCCGGACCTCGGAGACGAGCACGGCGCGCCAGCGTTCGGCGGCGGCCACCACCGGCGTCGCGCACCGGCCAGCCTCCCGAAGCTCAGGCCCTCCAGGCCGTCGGTCGAGGCGACGTCGACGGCGCGGGTAAGAGTGGCGGCATGGACATCCGCCGCCTCGGCTTCGCCGGCCTGGAGATCACGTCGGGAGCGACGTCCCTGGTGATCGACCTCCTGCAGGACCTCGGCCCCATGGCCCGCTTCGTCGGGCCGGCGCGCGAGCCGCTACCGCCGCCCCGTCACCCGGGGTCGGCCGCCCTGGCGCTGGTCACCCACCTGCACCGCGACCACACCGATCCGGACGCGATCGCCGCGGCCCTCGGGGCGGAGGGGCGGGTGCTCCGGCCCGCGCCGATGGAGGGGGAGGACTCAGAGACCGTCGCGCTGGCCGCGGCGGAGGCGGGCCTCGCCGAGCATGGGCTGCGCCAGCAGGTTCTCGCCGCGTGGGAGTCCGTCGAGGAGGGGCCGTTCCGGATCACCGCCGTCCCGGCCGTCGACGGCTTCGGCGATCCTCAGGTGTCGTGGGTGGTGGAGGCCGACGGCGTGCGGATCCTCCACGGCGGCGACACGATGCTGCACGGGGCGTGGTGGCTGATCGCCGGGCGCTGCGGGCCGGTCGACGTGGCGTTCCTCCCGGTCAACGGCGCCGTGGCGGACCTCCCGCACCGCCGACCGCCGAGCCCGCTCCCCGCCACGATGGTCCCGCGCCAGGCCGTCACCGCGGCGCTGCTCCTGCGGGCCCGCGCGCTGGTGCCCATCCACTACGGCGCGCTCCACACCCCGCCCCTCTACGCGGAGGTCCCCGATCCGGCCGGGGCCGCGGAGGCCGCCGGGCGGGAGCTCGGTGTCCCGGTGCAGGTCGTCGCCCCGGGCGACGCCGTCGCCCTGCCCGCCCGCTCCGGCGCGGAGGGTCGCTGAGCGGGCCGGCCCCGGCTCAACCCTCGTCGAGCGGCTCGGTCAGGTAGCGCTGGAGGTTGGGGGCGATGGCGCGGGCGACGGCCTCGTCGCTCAGTGACGCGAGCGGCTCCAGGCCCACCACGTGGCGCGCCATGACCAGGCCGACGATCTGGGATCCCACGAGGTTGGCCCGGAGCTCGGCGTCCTCGACGCCGAGCTGCTCGACGATCCGGGCGAAGAGCTCACGGGAGAGCAGCTCGCGGACCATCTTCGCCGCCTCGGGCTCGGAGGCGGCGGCGCGGACGAGGCCGACGATCCGGCGCCGCGCCTCCGGGACGGCGAGCGCCGCGAGGATGAAGTCGGCGAGCCGGCGTCCGAGCTCCTCGCGCGCGCCGGCGAACAGGGCCGGCACCACGTCGGCGGGATCGAACGGGAGCTCGACGACGTCGACGAAGAGCTCGTGCTTCGTGCCGAAGAAGTGCGCGACCAGCGCCGGATCGACCTCGGCGTCGCGCGCGATCGATCGCATCGAAGCGCGGTCGTAGCCCAGCTCGGCGAACTGCCGGGCGGCGGCGTCGCGGATCGCCTCGCGGGTGCCGCTGGGTCCCGGGCGGCGTCCGGTGGGTCGCGCCATCGCCTCAGCCGACCCGGGTGGGCACTTGACGCCGCCCGCCCGTCCGTGGTATCTCTACACTTGATGAATTCAACAGGTGGAGAATAACTGTGCGAACCCTCGCTCCGATCCACGCCGACCCCGTTGCCGCGGACCTCGGCCACGAAGATCCCGTCCCTGCCGACCATTCCGACCCGCGGTCTCCGGTCGTGGCGGTCCGCGACCTCGAGGTTCGCCGCGGAGCGAACCGCGTCCTCCCCGGGGTGTCGCTGTCCGTCCGCCGCGGGACGGTGACCGCTCTGCTCGGCCCGAGCGGATCGGGCAAGACGACGCTCATGCGGGCGATCGTAGGGGTGCAGGTCACCGCCGGGGGAAACGTGACCGTGCTCGGCCGGCCCGCCGGCAGCCCCGCGCTGCGCCGGCGGGTGGGCTACGTGAGCCAGGCGCCGTCCGTCTACGAGGACCTGACCGTCCGCGAGAACCTCGCGTACTTCGCGCGGGTGGTGGGCGCGAGCCCGGACCGGATCGACGCGGCGGTCGCCCTGGTCGACCTGCACGACCAGGTCGACCAGGTCGCCGGCTCGCTGTCGGGCGGCGAGCGCTCGCGCGCCTCCCTCGCCGTGGCGCTGCTCAGCGACCCCGAGCTCCTGGTTTTCGACGAGCCCACCGTCGGCCTCGACCCGCTCCTGCGCAACGCGCTGTGGGAGACCTTCCACGCGCTCGCCCGGCGGGGGGCGACGCTGCTCGTCTCCACCCACGTCATGGACGAGGCGAACCGCTGCGACGAGCTCGTGCTCATGCGGCACGGACGGCTGATCGCCGCCGCGACCCCGGCCGCGCTGCTCGAGCAGACGCACACCGACGACCTCGAGCAGGCGTTCATCGCGCTGGCGGAGCCGTCATGAGCGCCCGGGTGACGCTGGCCACCGCGCGTCGCGTCCTCGCGCAGCTCCGGCGTGACCGGCGGACGCTGGCCCTGATCTTCGTGGTGCCGTCGGCGCTCCTGGCCCTCCTGCGGTACGTGTTCGACGCCCAGCCCGAGGCCTTCGAGCGCATCGCCCCGCCGCTCGTCGGCGTGCTGCCCCTCATCATCATGTTCCTCGTCAGCTCGATCGCGATGCTCCGCGAGCGGACGACGGGCACCCTCGAGCGACTCATGTCGATGCCCGGAAGCAAGCTCGACCTCCTGGTCGGCTACGGCCTCGCCTTCGCGGTGGTCGCCGCGGTCCAGGGGGCGCTCACCGCGGGAACCGCCTTCGGGCTGCTCGACGTCGAGACGGCGGGTCCCGCCTGGGCCGTCGTGGCGCTCGCGATCGCCAACGCCCTCGTCGGGATGGCGCTCGGGCTGCTCCTGAGCGCCTTCGCGCGCAGCGAGTTCCAGGCCATCCAGTTCATGCCGGCGTTCCTCCTGCCCCAGCTCCTGCTGGCCGGCCTGTTCGTGGAGCGCGAACGGATGCCGGAGCTCCTGCAGGGCGTCGCGGACGCGCTCCCGCTGACCTACGCCTACGACGCGCTGACCCGGATCGCCGCCGACGATCTCGCCGGCCGCCTGTGGCTCGACGTCGGGGTGATCTGCGGCTGCATCGTCCTCGCGCTCGTGCTGGGCGCCGCGACCCTGCGCAGGCGGACGGCCTGACTTCACCCGGGCGCCGCCCGCGACTGCACCTCGGAGGCCCGCTGCTCGAGCGCGCGGAGCGTCGC
>CALMNS010000087.1 GCA_937871635.1 uncultured Solirubrobacter sp. | reverse complement strand
GTCCCGCCCGGAGCCCCCGGCCGGCTCGGGTCCCTAGAGGACGAGCGCCGCGAGGGCGGCACGCAGCGGCTCGGGCAGCTCGGCCGGGCGGCGGGTGTCGCGGTCGACGAACACGTGGACGAACCACCCGGTGGCGGCCGGGGCCTCGACGCCCTCGCGGAACAGGGCGAGCTCGTAGCGCACGCTCGTCCTCCCGAGGGTGCCGACCCGCAGCCCCGCGAGGACCGGCTCGGGGAACGCCAGGGCCGCGTGGAACGCACAGTGCGACTCCACGCACAGGCCGATGACCCCGCCCCGATGGATGTCGAGCCCGCCCGTCTCGATCAGGTAGCGGTTGATGACCGTGTCGAAGAACGCGTAGTACTCGACGTTGTTGACGTGGCCGTAGACGTCGTTGTCCGCCCAGCGGGTCGGGACCACGACGTGGTGCGGGTACTCGTGGAGCATCGGCGCTAGTGTCGCGACTCGGACGTTCGGGGGCAGATCCGGTGGATGCCGGGGCGTGGCTGGCGGTGCCCGGTGCCCGCCTGCGTACTGGGAGTACGGGGGCGGGTGCCGGGTGCCGTCAGGCGCGTTCCGGCGCCGCCGGGTGCCGACGAAATTCCGAGTCGGGACACTAGAGCCGCTGGGTGAGCACGACCCGCCGGGTGACGGTCGCGCCGTCCGGCGCGACGACGCGGATCGTGTACCGCGCGCCGATCCGCAGCGGCCGGCGGCTGCGCACGGCGGCCTGGTAGCGGTAGGCCGAGCCGCGCCGCCCGAGCGCCTTCACGGCGAAGCTCCCCTGGTCGGAGAACCGCACGCGCAGGCCGCGGATCCGCTCGGCGGTGCCGAAGTTCAACCGCGCCTCCGTCTCGCCGGAGTACAGGAGGATGGTCGGCCCGCGGAGCTCGGGCCCGGCGGCGGCGGCGGAGGAGGAGACGGTGGCGGTGGCCGCCGGCGGGGAGGCGGCGAGCAGGACGAGAAGGGGGAGGACGAGACGCATGCCCCCCACAACGCGGCACGCGGGCGGAAGTTCCCTATGTTGGGGTCGGCTTGGAGGGGTGGCAGAGCGGCCGAATGCACCGGTCTTGAAAACCGGAGACGGGGCAACTCGTCCGCGGGTTCGAATCCCGCCCCCTCCGCTTCAAAGAGTCCATGATTAGCCGCGAGCCCCCTCCTAGAGCCAAAATCATGGACACTCGGTAGTCGAAGGCTTGCAGGGAAGACGGGACCGCCCGCTCCTCTCAACCCCCGAAAAAGCCCGTTCCCGTACCCACGCCGTACCCACGGCGTACCCACGGGCCGATGTGGGGCAGCCCACGAAGACGCCCAAACTTGGCGGTGTGGGACTCGCCGCGAACCTCACCGACCGGTGCCGCTATCGGCGGGAGATCGTCGCGACGGAGCGGGTCGAGGGTCGCAGCGCGACCGCCACGATCACCGGCGATTGGCTCCGTTGCCGCCTGATCCCCGGCGCGTCACCCGAGACGACTAACCAGCAGGGCGGACGCGTCGTCGTCACGGCGCGAGCGGAGCTGATCGTCGGCCCGGATGGCGTCGACTTCCGCGCGAGCGATCGGATCGAGGTCCGCTCGAAGCTGCTCGGCGACTCCGTGTGGAGGGTCGTCGCGGCTCCCGAGGTCGCAACGACGCGGACCGTGAAGGCGATCTTGCTCCGGCTTGAGCGCACGATCGAGCCGACCGCCGACTCGGCATTTGCGTCATGAACGTGTCCGTCACCCGCAGCCTCGGACGGGTCGTGCCGCCGCCTTGCCTGACTTCCACGTCGGGGTCAGCGGCGACGCAGGCTCCTACTCCCGGCCGTTCGTCGCGGTCATCCTCGCCGCCACGACGAGCACGACGCACGGCGCCGCGTACGCCGATGTGCGCAGCTCGTACAGTATCGTCGCCTACCCCTCCGAGGGCATCAACGCGGACGGCTCCAAGAGCGAGGCGGACCGCGTGCAGCGCGCCCTCTGGGTCGCGCTCGCCGCCGGGGACGGCACCCACCCGCATCGCCTGCCGCTGTGGGACTACGCCGCGACCGGATTCTTCCAGCCCGGGCCGGTGCAAAGGGTCGGCTACGTCCGTGTCGTCGACGCGCCCGCGTTCTCCTCCTTCACCGGCCCGGACGGGCTGTACGTCGTGACCGCCGACCTTCGCGTCTCGCTCGTCGAGCGTGTCGCACCCCCGCCCGCCGGACCCCTGACGGTCACCGTCGGCGCCCGGGCGGCATGAGCGGCCACTACCGGCAGTCCGCGCCGCTCGCGTCGCTCTTCAACGCGAAGGCGCAAGCCATCGTCCGGGAGACCGCGCGGGAGATCACCGACGACGTCGGGCGCGAGTGGACCGCCGCCACGAAGCGCCACACCCCGACCCGGACCGGCCGGACCCGCGACTCGTTCAAGCAGACCCCCGTCCGGCATCAGCCCCCCGACCGGTACGTCTCCGGCGTCGAGTCGAACTACTTCAAGGCGAGGCTCCAGGAGTACGGGGTCAAAGAGCACGACCTGCGCCCGAAGGATCCCGACGGCGCGCTCGCCACGCCCGAAGGACCAAGGGCCGGAGCGCACCACCCCGGCCACGGCGGCGCGCACATGGTCAGCAAGGGCGGCGCCGAAGTCGAGGCGCGCCTCGCCCGGATCGCGGAGGACAAGCTCAACCGGATGGCCCGCCGGATCGAACGGCTCGCCGAGTGACCAAGCCCTGCCTCACGTGCGGAGCATTGAGCCCCGCGAGCTACTGCCCCGCCCATCGACCCGCACAAGGCGGGAGCCGGGCGCTCCGGGGCTCAGGCGGCAAGCGAGCCGCGTTCCGCCGCAGGGTCCTCGCGCTCACCGATGGACGCTGCGCCGTCCACGGCTGCGCCACCCCCACCGACCGCGTCCAGGCGCACCACGTTGTGCCCCTTGCCCGTGGGGGCGATCCCGATGGATCCGGCATTCCTCTCTGCCGCCACCACCACCGCGAAGTGATGCGGCCTTACATCAAGCCGCGCACGTGATCCGCCGCCGCCGAGGACGCAAGGTCGATATCCCGAACGATCGCGTACCAATAGCCGTTGACGTACTCACGCCGCAGCACCTCGTACGGCCCTGACCCGCTATCGCCCGGGTAGCCGAGGACGAGGATGTCCCCCGCCGCCGGTACCACCGTCGCGTCAATCGAGCCGACCCTCTCGCGGGCGCCCTCCGAATCGCGAATCACCGTCACGAAGCTCGGGTCGTCATCGTCGATCATCGCGCGAGCGTGACAGATCGCGCCGACTTGATTCTTTGACCCCGCCACGCGAGCACCCCTCTTCAGGCGGCTGCGGAAAAACGGCTCGCACAAGGAATCCCCGCAACGTGCCTGCCTCCGGCGTCGTTCCGTCTGGCGGTGGTGGTGTACTGCGCCCGCTTCGGCTCCCGATCGGCCGTCACCGACCGGGGCTGGAGATGGCGGAGATCCGCTCCGGTGAGAAGGTCGGTTTAGCACCCGGGCCTGTTGTTCTCACCGGAGCGGCGGATCTCTCCGTGTCCCCCGTCAGGGACTCTCCGACTGTCAAGGATCCTTGCGGGGATCCCGGACGGAACCGTACACAAGTGCACGAAGCTGCACCACGCTGCGCGCTGCTGCACGACGCTGCACGACGCTGTGCGGCTCAGACGTAGCCGAGGAGCCGCACGGGCTGCGGTTTCTGCTCGGCGCGATCGACGGCCATGAGGAGCGCGACGAGCCCGTCGTTGTTGCGCCCGGCTGCTTGTCGACGCGGACGCCTCTGCGCGTGTCCCGGAGGAGGGATCCGTGAACGTGCGCGTTGAGTTGCGGATCGTCGGGGTGCTGGAGCCATCGTTCGGTGACGGCGCGATGCAGCCGGTCGGTGGCGGGCACGAGCCGTGAGTCGAACTGCGGATACTCGACGACCTGGAGCCCGCGTTGCTCCCACCGCTCCGACAGATAGCCGACAACATGCCAGGGATCGGCGATGACTTCGCGGATCCGGTACCGGCGGGCGAGATCATCGACGGTCGCGTCGATCTCGTGGGCGGTGCCGGTGCCCTCGATGATCGTCACGCCGACGCGGAGGAGGACGTCGCACCACACGACGGCGGACTCGCTGGCGCCCTTCCCGGCGTCGATGGCGACGATGATCTCCGTGCCGTCGGGGATGATGGCGTCCCCGGCGCATGCCGCCCATGCCCCGGGCGGGAACACGGGGGAGTCCGAGGACGCGTTCCACTGCCCGCAGTGGTACCGGCGGAACGCAGCATCAGGGAGTGCGGCGCGCTGATCGCGGAGCGCGTCTACGGTCAGCCATGACGCGGGGTTGGCTTGCTTGACGACGCGGGGGTCGTCGACGTCGCCGGTCTCGTCGACCGCCCATTCGAGCATCGCGAGGCCGGGACCGGTGGCGGTCGTGAGGGCTCCGGTCCGACGGATGTCGGGCTGCGCGAGGGCGCGGTGCCGGAGCTGCCCGAGCGGCGAGTCGAGCCGGTCCCCGGGCGTCGAGATCGTGATGAGCCGGGATCCCTTCCGCTTGAGGAGCGCGGTCCTGAACGCGAGGTAGACCTCGCCGTTCTTGTGGGCATGAAGCTCATCGACGCACGCGAATGACGGGGTCAGGCCGTGGAGTTTCGGGGCGTCGCTGGCGACGACGCGGAGGAACCCGCCGTCGGCGACTCGGAGTTCGAGGTGCCGGATGACGAGCTGCCCTTCGAGCGCGGGGTGCTGCGCTACGTCCTTCGCGTACGGGAAAGCCCAACCTCGCGCGGGGTCGCCGACCCGACGGACAGCAGCAACATGAACGGGCTGGCGCTGTCGGTCATCCTCGGGGTCGTGCTGCTCTACGTCGGCATCTCGCTCGCGAGCACCTCCGCGGTCGCCACGCTCGCGCGGTCGCCCGAGCTGGCGATGCTTCGCCTCACCGGCGCCACCCCCCGCCAGCTGCTGCGGATCGTCGGGGCCGAGGCGCTCGTCAGCGCCGCGGTCGGCGCCCTGCTCGGCCT
>CALMNS010000086.1 GCA_937871635.1 uncultured Solirubrobacter sp. | reverse complement strand
GCCCCGACCAGCGCCGCGTAGCCCGCGCGCAGGTCGTCCTGGAGCGCGAAGCGGCGGGCGAAGTGCGCGCCCGCGCGCCCCTCCTCGAGCTCGCGCTCGACCTCCGCCCGAGCGGCCTCGGCGGCCGCCCGCGGAACGGGTCCGTCCGTGCCGGCGTTGAGGTAGGCCACGCGCTCGAGGACGGGGAAGTGGGCGCGGAAGGCGGGGAGGTCCACGGCGCCCACGAGGGTAGTCCGCGCCTGGATAGCATCGCCGCCATGCGGGTCACCCTCCCCGACGGCTCCGAGCGCGAGCTCCCCGACGGCGCCACGGGCGCCGACCTGGCCGCCGAGGTCGGCCCCGGTCTGGCGCGCGCCGCCCTCGCCGTCAAGGTCGGCTCCGACGTCCGCGACCTCGCCGCCCCCTTGCCCGACGACGGTCACCCGGTGGCCGTCGTCACCGCGCGCGACCCCGAGTCGCTCGAGCTCCTGCGCCACGACACCGCGCACGTCCTCGCTGCGGCGATCCTCGACCTGTACCCCGGCACGAAGATCTCGATCGGCCCCCCGATCGAGGACGGCTTCTACTACGACTTCGAGTTCCCCGAGGGCGTCAAGGTCTCCGACGCGGACTTCCCGGCCATCGAGGCGGCCATGAAGCGCCACGTCAAGGCCGACGAGCCGTTCGTGCGCGAGGACGTCTCAAGCGCCGCGGCCCGCGAGCGCTTCCTGGCCGAGGACCAGCCCTACAAGGTCGAGCTCATCGACGACCTGGGCGAGGAGACGGTCTCCCTCTACACGAACGGCCCGTTCACGGACCTGTGCCGCGGCCCGCACGCGCCGAGCACCAAGCGCATCAAGGCGTTCAAGCTCCTCTCCACCGCGGGGGCCTACTGGCGCGGGGACTCCGACCGGACGATGCTCACCCGGATCTACGGGACGGCGTTCCACTCCAAGGAGGACCTCGCCGCCCACCTCGAGCGCCTCGAGCAGGCCCGCCTGCGCGACCACCGCAAGCTCGGCGCCGAGCTCGATCTCTTCCGCTTCTCCGACGTCTCCCCGGGCAGCGCGTTCTGGCTCCCGCGCGGGACGACGCTCTACAACACGCTCGTCGGCCTCAGCCGTGAGATGGGCGCCGAGCGCGGGTTCACCGAGGTGCACACGCCCCAGCTCTACGACGCCGAGCTGTGGAAGACGAGCGGCCACTGGGGCAAGTACCGCGAGAACATGTTCGTCACGGAGTCCGAGGACCGGCCGATGGGCATCAAGCCGATGAACTGCCCGGGCCACGCGCACCTTTACTCGCTGCAGCGCTTCTCGCACCGCGATCTCCCCGTCCGCTACGCCGAGCCGGGCCAGTTGCACCGCGACGAGCCGTCCGGGACGCTCCACGGCCTGCTGCGCGTCCGGCGCTTCGTGCAGGACGACGCGCACATCTTCTGCACTGACGAGCAGATCCCGGACGAGATCGCCCTGGCGCTCGACCAGTGCTTCGCGACCTACGAGGTCTTCGGATTCGAGCCCGAGGTCGAGCTCTCGACGCGCCCCGAGCAGCGCATCGGCACCGACGCGATGTGGGACGAGGCCGAGGGCGCGCTCGAGCGGGCCCTGACCAGCCGCGGGATCAGCCATCGCGTCAACGAGGGCGACGGCGCCTTCTACGGCCCGAAGATCGACCTCCACGTCACCGACTCGCTCGGGCGCTCGTGGCAGCTCGGGACCGTGCAGCTCGACTACTCGATGCCCGAGCGCTTCGACCTGCGCTACACGGGCGCCGACAACGCCGAGCACCGGCCCGCGATGATCCACACGGCCCGGATGGGCTCCTTCGAGCGCTTCATCGGGATCCTCATCGAGCACTACGCGGGCGAGTTCCCCCTCTGGCTCGCGCCGGACCAGGTCGTCGTCCTGCCGGTGGCCGACCGCTTCAACCCGTACGGCGCCGAGGTCGTCGACCGCCTGCGCGCGGCCGGCCTGCGCGCGTCGCTCGACGCGCGCTCGGAGTCCGTTGGGCGCAAGATCCGCGAGACCGAGCTGCGCAAGGTGCCCTACATGCTGGTCGTCGGAGAGCGCGAGGCGGAGACGGACGCGGCCGCCCTGCGGCGTCACGGCGAGGGGGACCTCGGGACGTTCTCCGTCGGCGAGGTGACCGATCGGCTGCTCGCCGAGGTCGCGGCGCGGGAGACGCGGTGGCCGCAGGCGGATCCGGCGCTATAGTTCGCGTCGTTGATCACGCAGACGAACACCGCGGCACCCTCTTGTTGAGGCTCTCCCGCGACCACTCCAGCTAGTGCCGGTCCCTCGCCGTTTCGACCGGCAGCCGCCGGAGCGCGACACCACCCGCATCAACGACCGCATCCGCGTCCCTGAGGTCCGCCTCATCGGCGACGACGGCGAGCAGATCGGCGTCATGAAGACGTCCGACGCACTCGCCTATGCGCAGGAGCGCGAGCTCGACCTCGTCGAGGTGGCGCCCGACGCCCGCCCGCCGGTCTGCCGCGTCCTGGACTACTCGAAGTACAAGTACGAGAAGAACCAGCGCGAGAAGCAGGCCCGCAAGCACCAGCAGCAGATCGTGGTGCGCGAGATCAAGTTCCGCCCCAAGATCGCCGAGCACGACTACGCGACCAAGAAGGGCCACGTCACCCGGTTCCTCAACCACCGCGACAAGGTCAAGGTCACGATCATGTTCCGCGGCCGCGAGGTGGCCCATCCCGAGCGGGGCGAGATCATCCTCAACCGTCTCGCGGAAGAGCTGGGCGAGCTCGCGGTCATCGAGCAGCGCCCCCAGCAGGACGGGCGCAACATGACGATGATGCTCGGGCCGGGCAAGACCGCCGGCCTGGATGCGGAGGCCGAGTCCGCCGACGACGACGCCTCGCGCGCCC
>CALMNS010000085.1 GCA_937871635.1 uncultured Solirubrobacter sp. | reverse complement strand
GGCCTCGCCGAGGGGGCCGGCGGCGAGGAGGTAGGCGGCGCCGTTGGCGCCGGTGACGACGGCGTCGAGCCGGAGCGCGAGATCGAGCAGCGGCCGGCGGAGGGGGCCGGCCGGCGCGGCGTCGCGGGCGACCTGGGTGCTCATGCCGCCACCGCCTCGAGCGCGGGGAGCTCGCCGAAGAAGCCCGCGACGCGCTGCAGGCGGACGTCCTCGGAGACGATCCCGGCGGGATCGGGGGCGGTCGGCGAGGGGCTGGTCTGGTGTGTGCTCATGACCGGCAGCCTGCTCTGCCGCGGGGCGCGGGTCGATTACCTCCGGGGTAAGGCGCCGGCCTCGTACGCGGCGCCCGGCGAGCTCGCGGGGAGTCGTCCCGGCGACCCTGGGCCAGCCGTCTCCGACATGCCCCGGGCGCTCAGGCCATAGTGAAGGCGATGGGCGTCCCTCCCGAGCACCGACCGGAGCTGCCCGACGAGCTCGCGCTCCTCGGCGACCGCCTCGAGGCGGCGGCCGCGGGCCAGCTCGACGTCCGCCGCCAGCGCCGCCGCTCCCTGCTCAAGGGCGCGTGCGCCGTGCTGGTCGGCATCCCGCTGGCGCTGGGGGCCGCTACCACCGACGTCGCGCCCTCGGCCCGGCCCGTCGACGAGCTCGCCCGCCCGGACGGCACCGACACCGTCCCGCTCGTCAACGCGTCCTTCGTCCTGGACCGCGTTGCCGACGAGGGCGACGCCGCCGGCGGCCGGCCGTGCGTGATGGTACCCGACTGCCGCGAGGTGCGGTACCCCTAGCCCGGCCGCTCGGGATAGACGTCGTCGATGGTGGCCAGCGCCTCGTAGGGGACGTCTGGGCCGATCGCGGCCTCGATGGCCTCCGCGCCTCCCGCCAGGCGGTCGAGGACGGAGACCACCCCGGCGACCTCGTGACCCTCGCCGCGAACGGCCTCGATCGCCTGCAGCGTCGATCCGCCGCTGGTGACCACGTCCTCCACGATGAGGCAGCGCTCCCCCGGCGCGAGCGGCGGCCCCTCGATCCGCCGCTGGAGCCCGTGCGCCTTGACGTCCTTGCGCACGAAGAACGCCTTGACGTCCGCCCCGCCGGCCAGCGCCGCGCAGGCCGGGGCG
>CALMNS010000084.1 GCA_937871635.1 uncultured Solirubrobacter sp. | reverse complement strand
GCGGGCTCCAGCGCCTCGGCCGCGTCACGCAGACCGTCGAGCGCGCAGGGGTGGTCAGCGTCCGGCTCCGGCCGAGCGCCGCCCTGCGCCTGCGGCTGCGCCGCGAGACCGCGCTGCCGGCGATCCTCAGCATCCGGTTCGTCGACCGGGCAGGCAACGACCGGACGCGGACCAAGGCGCTGCGCTTCAAGTAGCAACGCGCCGCTTCAAGTCGCTACGCGCCGAAACGAGCGGGACGGAGGTCCGTGGCGGTCAGAATGGCCGCCATGGACTTCGACCTCTCCCCCGACCACGAGCTCATCCGCCGTACCGTCCGCGACTTCGCCGAGGGCGAGGTCGCGCCGGTGGCGGAGGCGCTGGACCGCGAGAAGGCGTTCCCGTACGCGATCGTCCGCCAGCTCGGCGAGCTGGGGCTGATGGGGATCCCGTTCCCCGAGGAGGTCGGCGGCTCGGGCGGCGACACCCTCGCCTACGCAATCGCCGTCGAGGAGCTCACCCGGGTCGACTCGAGCGTGGCGATCACGATGTGCGCGCACACGTCGCTCGGCACCCAGCCGATCTACCTGTTCGGCTCTGAGGCGCAGAAGGCCGAGCTCCTGCCCGACCTGTGCGCGGGGCGCAAGCTTGGGGCGTTCGGGCTCACCGAGCCCGAGGCGGGCTCGGATGCGGGCAACGTCAAGACGCGCGCCCAGCTCGACGAGGGGGCGGGCGAGTGGGTCATCGACGGCGCCAAGCAGTTCATCACCAACGCGGGCACCGAGGTGAGCGGCCACGTGGCGATCACCGCGGTGACCCACCGCGACCCCGCCCGCCCCGGGCGCCCGGAGATCTCGAACCTGATCGTCGAGAACGGGACGCCGGGCTACGAGCCGGGCGAGCCCTACCGCAAGATGGGCTGGAACGCCTCGGACACCCGGCCGCTCTCCTTCGCCGACTGCCGCGTGCCGGAGGCGAACCTCCTCGGGCCGCGCGGCGCCGGCTTCAAGCAGTTCCTGGCCATCCTCGACGGCGGGCGGATCGGCGTCGCCGCGATGGGCGTCGGCCTCGCCCAGGGCGCCCTCGACGAAGCGCTCGCCTACGCTAAGGAGCGCTCCGCGTTCGGGCAGGCGATCTCCAAGTACCAGGCCATCCAGGCCAAGCTCGCCGACATGGCGACGGAGATCGAGGCGGCCCGCCTGCTGACCTACCGCGCCGCGTGGCTCAAGGACCAGGGCCGGGACTTCACCCTCACCGCCGCCCAGGCGAAGCTCAAGACGGGGCGCCTCGCGGTCCGCGCCTCTGAGGAGGCGGTCCAGATCCACGGCGGGTACGGCTACATCGAGGAGTACCCCGTGTGCCGCTTCTACCGCGATGCGAAGGTCCTCACCATCGGGGAGGGCACCGACGAGGTCCAGCAGATGGTCATCGCCCGCGGGCTGGGGGCCTGACCCGCCGCGGGCGCGGACCGGCCGAAGCACGCACGGGGGAGCGCGCCCGGGTCAGCCGGGCGACCGCTCGGCGGCCTGATC
>CALMNS010000083.1 GCA_937871635.1 uncultured Solirubrobacter sp. | reverse complement strand
CGCTCGCACCACGCGCCGATCGCCCGCACCGACTCGGCCGACGCGCCGGCCAGCGCGAGCGCCGCCGCCCGCCCGAAGCGCTCCTCGAGCCCGGGGACGGAGAGCCACAGCGAGTTGACGAAGCCGCCGTTGCGCCCGCTGGGCCCGAACCCGCAGCGGTCGGCCTCGAGGAGGACGACCCGCGCGCCCGGCTGGGCCTCCGTGACGTGCCACGCCGCCCACAGCCCGGCGAAGCCGCCGCCGACGACCAGGACGTCCGCGTCGATCTGCTCGCGCAGCGGGGCCAGGACCGCGGGGCCGCCGCCGGCCGCGGCGATCCAGAAGCCGTGGGCGTCGTGGCGCATGCCGGTCAGCCTAGGTACCCTGTGCCGGGCGTGACGCGATCGCAAAGGGAGCCATTCCGCCATGCCTGACCGCGTCCTCATCTTCGACACCACCCTGCGCGACGGCGAGCAGTCGCCGGGGATCTCGCTCAATGCGGGCGAGAAGCTCGAGATCGCCCACCAGCTCGCCCGCCTCGGGGTCGATGTCATCGAGGCGGGCTTCCCGATCGCCTCGCCGGGCGACTTCGCGGCCGTCGAGCTGATCGCCCGCGAGGTCCACGGCCCGGTGATCGCCGGCCTGGCCCGCGCCCAGGCGCCCGACGTCGACCGCGCCTACCAAGCGGTCCGCGATTCCGAGCGCCCGCGCATCCACACCTTCATCTCGACGTCGGACATCCACATCGAGCACCAGCTGCGCACCTCGCGCGCCGACGTGCTGCTCGGCGCCCGCGCGGCGGTGGCCCAGGCCCGCGCGCTGGTCGACGACGTCGAGTTCTCCCCGATGGACGCCACCCGCGCCGACGTCGAGTTCACCGCCGAGGTCCTCCAGATCGCGCTCGACGAGGGAGCGACGACGATCAACATCCCCGACACGGTCGGCTACGCCACCCCGGGCGAGTACGCGGGCTTCCTGCGCCGGCTCTACGAGCTGGTCCCCGACCTGCACCGCGCGGTCCTCTCCGTCCACTGCCACGACGACCTCGGCCTCGCGGTGGCCAACTCGGTCGCCGGCCTCGACGCGGGGGCTCGCCAGGTGGAGTGCGCGATCAACGGGATCGGCGAGCGGGCGGGCAACGCGGCGCTCGAGGAGGTCGTGATGCTGCTCCGCACGCGCGCGGCGCACCTGGGGTACGAGACGGGGATCGAGTCGCGGGAGATCGCCCGCACGAGCCGCCTCGTGTCGCGCCTGACGGGCTACGTCGTCCAGCCCAACAAGGCGATCGTCGGGCGCAACGCGTTCGCCCACGAGTCCGGCATCCACCAGGACGGGATCCTCAAGGAGCGCTCGACCTTCGAGATCATGGACGCGACGAGCGTGGGCCTCGACGCCAACTCGCTCGTCCTGGGCAAGCACTCGGGCCGCCACGCGCTCGCCAGCGCGCTGGCCGAGCTCGGCTTCGAGGTGACCGGGCAGGCGCTCAACACGGCCTTCAAGCGCTTCAAGGAGCTCGCCGACAAGAAGAAGTCGGTCACCGCCATGGACCTCGAGGCGCTCGTCACCGATGAGCTCCGCGATCCCGTCTCCGCGTACACGCTCGAGTGGTTCGACGTCGAGGCCTCCTCGCGCCGGCCGCCGCACGCCACCGTGGCGCTGCGCTCGCCCGAGGGCGAGCTCCTCCAGGGCGACTTCAACGGCGACGGCCCGATCGACGCCGTGTTCCGGGCGATCAACTCGGCGACGAGCCGCAACGCGCGGCTGCGGGAGTTCCGGGTGGACTCGGTGACCGGCGGCCAGGACGCGCTCGGCGAGGCGTCGGTCGTCCTCGAGCTCTCCGGCCAGTCCGCCGCCGGCCAGGGCATCGCCACCGACGTCATCGAGGCGGCGGCCCTCGCCTACCTGCGGGCGCTCTCGAACGCCGAGGCCCGGGTCCGGGCGGCGGCCGAGGCGCCGAC
>CALMNS010000082.1 GCA_937871635.1 uncultured Solirubrobacter sp. | reverse complement strand
CTGTAGAGCAGGTGCAGGATCGCGTGTTCGATGCCGCCGATGTACTGGTCCACCGGCAGCCAAGCGTCCACCGCCTCCCGCGTGACAGGCGCCGCCGCGCGCGGCGAGCAGAAGCGCGCGAAATACCAGGAGCTGTCCACGAAGGTGTCGCAGGTGTCCGTTTCGCGCCGCGCCGACGGCGGGCGCGGCTGGATCCCGGCCGCCCGCGCGACGCTCGACGCCACGGACTACGCCATCCGGATCGACCGCTCGGCCCGCCGGCTCACCCTCCATCGCGGCGACCGGCGGCTGCGGCGGTTCTCCGTCGCGGTCGGCCGCCCGGCCAACCCGACGCCGCTCGGCCGCTACGCGGTCACCGACCGCCTGCGCACCGGCCGCGCCGACTCCCCGTACGGCTGCTGCGCGGTCGCCCTGACCGGCCATCAGACCAAGCTCGTCCCGGGGTGGCCGGGCGGCGACCGGCTCGCCATCCACGGCACGCCGCAGCCCGAGTCCGTCGGCCGGGCCGTCTCCCTCGGCTGCCTGCGCGCCCGCGAGCCCGACATCCGGGCGCTGATCGACCGCGTCCCGCTGGGCACGCCGGTGATCGTCGAAGCCTGACCCGCCCGAGCAGAACGAGGCGATAGCGCCCATCACCGGTCAGGATTGAGGCATACTCGCTCCATGAGCGAATCCGAGCCCCCCGTCCCCTCCACGCGCCCCGAGACGCTCGCGTTGCACGCGGGCCAGGAGCCCGATCCGACGACGAACGCCCGCGCCGTCCCGATCTACCAGACGACGTCCTACGTCTTCGACGACGCGCAGCACGCCCAGGACCTCTTCGCCCTCGCGGTGCCGGGCAACATCTACACCCGGATCATGAACCCGACCTCGAACGTGCTCGAGGAGCGGGTCGCCGCCCTCGAGGGCGGTGTCGCCGCGCTCTCGCTCGCGTCGGGGCAGGCCGCCGTGCTCTACAGCGTGCTCAACGTCTGCCGGGCCGGCGACAACATCGTCACCGTCTCCACGCTCTACGGCGGCACCTACAACCTCTTCGCGCACACCCTCCCGCAGTACGGGATCGACGTCCGCTTCGTCGACCCGGACAAGCCGGAGGCCATCGGCGACCACGTCGACGACCGCACCCGCCTCGTCTTCGCCGAGACGATCGGCAACCCGCGGCTCAACGTGGTCGATCTCAGGGCCTGGGCCGACGGCGCACACGCGCACGGCCTGCCGCTCGTGGTCGACAACACGACCCCGACGCCGATCTTCTGCCGCGCCTTCGACCACGGCGCCGACGTCGTCGTCCACTCCGCCACGAAGTGGATGGGCGGGCACGGCACCTCGATCGGCGGCCTGGTGGTCGACTCGGGGAACTTCGACTGGGTGGCGAACTCAGACCGCTTCCCCGGGCTGACCACCCCGGACCCCTCCTACCACGGGGTCGTCTGGTCCGACGCGCTCGGGCCCGCCGCCTACATCGGCCGGGTGCGGACCGTGCTCCTGCGCAACATGGGCGCCGCGATCTCACCGTTCAACTCGTTCCTGCTCCTGCAGGGCCTCGAGACGCTGCCGCTGCGGATGGAGCGCCACGCCGAGAACGCGCTGAAGGTCGCCCGGCACCTGGAGGGCCACGCCGGCGTGCAGTCGGTCAACTACCCGGGCCTTCCGGGCTCGAGCCACCACGAGATCGCCCAGCGCATCCTCACCGGCGGCTCGGGCTCGCTGGTCACCTTCGGGATCGACGGCGGCCTCGAGGCCGGGCGGGCGTTCATCGAGGCGCTCGGGCTGTTCTCCCACCTGGCCAACATCGGGGACGCGAAGTCGCTCGCCATCCACCCCGCGACCACGACGCACTCCCAGCTCAACGACGACGAGCTCGAGCTCGCCGGGGTGGGCAAGGACACGGTGCGCCTCTCGGTCGGGATCGAGCACATCGACGACATCCTGGGCGACATCGAGCAGGCGCTCGCCAAGGCGCGGCAGGGAGCGCCGGCATAGCCACGGCGACCGCGGGCCTCGGGCGCGTCGAGACGCAGCGGGTCGTCCTCTACACCGAGGACGACCCGCTCGCCCTGTCCTCGGGCGCCCGCCTCGGCCCGGTCGAGGTCGCCTTCGAGACGTACGGGACACTCGACGCGGCGCGGTCGAACGCCGTCTACGTCTGCCACGCGCTCACGGGCGACGCGCACGCCGCCGGGCACCACGGCGACGCGGCCCGGCCGGGCTGGTGGGACAACCTCATCGGCCCGGGCCGCCCGCTCGACACGGACCGCTACTTCGTGGTCTGCGCCAACGTGCTCGGCGGCTGCCAGGGCACCACGGGCCCGGCGTCGCCCGACCCGGCCACCGGCGAGCCGTACGGGCTGCGCTTCCCGCTCCTCTCGGTGACCGACCTCGTCGAGGTCCACCGGGCGCTGACCCGCCACCTCGGGATCTCGCGGCTCCTCGGCGCGATCGGCGGCTCGCTCGGCGGGATGCAGGCGCTCCAGTGGGCGCTCGACCACCCGGGGGAGCTGGCCGGCGCCCTGGTGGTCGCCGCGAGCGCGCGCCTGTCGGCGCAGAACATCGCCTTCTCCGCCGTCGCGCGCGAGGCGATCATGCGCGACCCGGCCTTCGCCGGCGGCGACTACTACGGCCACGAGCGTCCCGACCGCGGGCTGATGCTCGCCCGGATGATCGCCCACATCACCTACCTCTCGGAGGCGTCGATGCGCGAGAAGTTCGGCCGCCGCATCCAGGACGCCGTCGTGCCGCGCTACGGCTTCGACGTCGACTTCGAGGTCGAGAGCTACCTCGAGCACCAGGGCCGCTCGTTCCTGAGGCGCTTCGACGCCAACACCTACCTGTACCTGACGCGGGTCATGGACTACTACGACCCCTTCGGCGGCGATCCGGCGGCGCTCGCGGCGAAGCTCGCCCGGGTCGACGCGCGCTTCCTCGTCCTCTCCTTCGACTCGGACTGGCGCTTCTCCACGAGCCACGCGCGCGACATCGTGCGGACGTTGAGCGCCGCCCGCGTGCCCGTGACCTTCCGCGAGATCAGCGCGCCGCACGGGCACGACTCGTTCCTGATGCCCGTCCCGGAGTACCACCGCACGGTGAGCGGCTTCCTCGCGCGGCTCGCGGCCGACGCCGATGCGCCCTGACCTCGAGCTGATCGCGGCGCTGGTGGGTCGGGGGGCGCGGGTGCTCGACCTCGGCTGCGGCGACGGCGAGCTGCTCCAGCACCTGATCGAGGCGCGCGGCTGCGCCGGCCACGGGGTGGAGCGCTCGGCCGAGGGGTTCCACGCGTGCGTGGCGCGCGGCGTGCCGGTGACCCAGGCCGAGATCGAGGACGAGCTGCCCGAGCTGGGGGCCGGCGTCTTCGACTGCGCCGTGCTCTCCTCGATGCTCCCCGCCACCCGCCGCCCGGCCCGGGTGCTGCGCGACATGGCCCGCGTCGCCCCCCGCCGGATCGTCTCGCTCCCGAACCTGGCCCACTGGCCTCACCGGCTCTCGCTCGCGGCGCGCGGGACGATGCCCGCCAGCCCGAGCTGGCACGAGAGCCCGAACCTCCACCCGGGCTCGCTGCGGGACTTCGAAGCGCTCGTCGCGGAGGTGGGGCAGCGCGTCGCGCGCCGCGTGCTGCTCGACGCGCGGCAGCGCCCCGCGCCGCGTGCCCTCGGCGCCCGGCCGAACCTCCTCGCCGCCGGGGCGATCTACGTGCTCGAGGGAGGCGGCTAGTCCTCATCCCCGAGGCCGCGGATCCGCCGGGCGCCCCCGAACACCGCCGGACCGACCACGGCGAGCACGGCGAGGATGAGCACGATGAGCGCGAACGGCCGCTCGACCAGGGCGCTGAGCTCCCCGTCGGAGACGAGCAGCGTGCGGCGGAACTGCGCCTCCATGAGCGGGCCGAGGATCACGCCGAGGATGACCGGGGCGATCGGGAAGTCGAAGCGGCGCATGAAGAAGCCCAGCGCCCCGATGGCGTACATGATCAGCACCTCCGACGGCGACCCGGAGATCGAGTAGACCCCGAGGGTGGCGAAGACGAGGATCGCCGCCGACAGGGTCGGCCGGGGGATCTCGAGGACCTTCACCCAGAGCCGGACGAGCGGCAGGTTGAGGAGGAGGAGCATCACGTTGCCGACGTAGAGCGACGCGATCAGCGCCCAGACGAGGTCCGGCTCCTGCGCGAAGAGCTGGGGCCCGGGCTGGAGGTCGAAGATCTGGAACGCGGCGACGAGGATCGCCGCGGTGGCCGAGGTCGGGATCCCGATCGTCAGCAGCGGCACGAGGACGCCCGTGAAGGCGGCGTTGTTGGCCGCCTCGGGCCCGGCGACGCCCTCGATGGCGCCCGAGCCGAACTCGTCCTTCGCCTTGCCCGTGGCGAGCCGGCGCTCGGTGGCGTAGGAGAGGAAGGTGGGGATCTCGGCGCCGCCCGTCGGCATCGCGCCGAACGGGAAGCCGAGCGCCGTCCCGCGCAGCCAGGGCCGCCAGGAGCGCCGGAAGTCCTCGCGCGACAGGGTCTTGGATCCGGAGACGGGGACGATCTCGTCCTGCCCGGCCTTGCGCAGCCGGGCGGCCACGTAGATCGCCTCGCCGACCGCGAACAGCCCGACGGCGACGAGGACGATGTCGACGCCGGCCTCGAGCTGGCCGATCCCGAACGTGAGCCGCGACTGCCCGGAGACCTGGTCGATGCCGACCAGGCCGATGGCCAGCCCGAGGCCCAGCGCGATCCCGCCGCGGATCAGCGAGCTGCCGACGAGGGCGGTGACCGAGGCGAAGGCGAGGACGGTGAGCGCGAAGTAGTCCGGCGGCTGGAGCTGGACGGCGAGCTCCGCCACCGGCCGAGCCAGGAAGGTGAGCAGGACGATCCCGATCGTCCCCGCCACGAACGAGCCGATCGCCGCGGTGGCCAGCGCCGGCCCGGCCCGCCCGCGCTTGGCCATCTCGTGGCCCTCGAGGGCGGTGGCCACCGAGGCCGACTCTCCCGGCGTGTTGAGCAGGATCGAGGTGGTCGACCCGCCGTACATCCCGCCGAAGTAGATGCCGGCGAAGAGGATGAAGGCGCCGATCGGGTCGTCGAAGTTGAAGGTCAGCGGCAGGAGCAGCGCGATGGTCAGCGCGGGCCCGATCCCCGGCAGCACCCCGACGAAGGTGCCGAGCAGGACCCCGATGGCGGCGTAGAGGAGGTTCTGCGGCTCGAGGACGGTGCCGAAGCCGTCGATCAGCTCCGGGAGGACGTCCACGTCAAAGGATGGGCGTCAAGCCGGCCGGCAACGAGACGCCGAGCAGCTGGGTGAACGCCGCGAACAGCACCACGGCGAGCACGAGCCCGGCGATGGCGTCGCGGACGATCGCCCGGCTTCCGAGCAGGAAGGCCACCGGCGCGAAGAACAGCGTGGTGGCCACGATGTACCCGAGCGGCTCGAGCAGGAACGCGTAGGCGACCAGGCCACCGGCGAGCAGCGCCGGCGTCGGCCAGTGGGTCACCTCGTCCTCGGCCGCGCAGCGCTCGCCTAGCGCCTCGTCGGGCCGCACGAAGGTCCGCAGCAGGAAGAGCGCCGAGAGCACCACGAGCGCGACCCCCACCAGCAACGGGATGAAGCGCGGCCCGCTCATCCCGTACCCCCCGCGACCGGGGATGGCGGTCACGGCGACGAGGATGGCCACCGACCCGGCCAACAGGGCGACCCCCGCCAGCCGGGCACCGGTGTAGGAGCGCGGCATGCTAGAGCCCGATCTCCGAGAGCACGCCCTTGACGCGCGCGCCCTCGGACTCGAGGAAGTCCTCGAACGCGGCGCCGGTGCGGAAGAAGTCCGTCCAGCCGTTCTCCTCGATCGCCGTCTTCCACTGCGGCGAGTCGTGGAGCTTCTCGAGGGCGGCGATCGCCGCCTCGCGCTCGGCCGGCTCGATGCCCGGCGGGGCCACGACGCCCCGCCAGTTGGTGACCTCGACGTCGAGGCCCTGCTCCTTGAGCGTCTTGGCCGGCTTGCCGCCGACCTCGAGGGGCTTGGCGGTGGAGACCGCCAGCACCCGCATCTTGCCCGCCTCCACCTGGTCGGCGAACTCCGAGACGCTCGAGACCCCGGCGTCGACCGAGCCGGAGAGGATCCCCTGGGTGGCCTCGCCGCCGCCCGAGTAGGCGACGTACTTGGGCTTGGAGGGATCGACCCCCGCCGCCTTGGCCGTCAGGCCGACGAGCACCTGGTCGGTGCCCCCGGCCGAGCCGCCCCCGAAGGAGACCTTGGCCGGATCGGCCTTCATGTCGTCGACGAGGTCCTGCATCGTCCGGTACTTCGACTGGCTGCGCACCACGATGGCCTCGGGCTCGGTGGTCAGGGAGGCGAGCGGCGTGGTCCGCTTGAGGTCCACCGCCGAGTCGTTCGTCTCGATCGCCCCCAGCATCACGAGCCCCATGACCATGAGCTGGTTGGCCTGGCCGGAGCGCTTGCCGGCGAGCTGCGAGAGCCCGATGGTCCCTCCGGCCCCCGGCACGTTGTAGACCTCGACGTTGGCGTCGATCAGCTTGCCGTCCTTGAAGGCCTCGGACATCGCCCGGGCGGTCGTGTCCCAGCCGCCCCCCGGATCGGCCGGCGCCATGATCCGCAGGTCCCGCCCCGGCCAGTCCTTCGCCGCGGAGGCCCCGCCGCCGCCGGTCCCGTCCGTCTCGGCCTCGTTGCCGCAGCCGGCCAGCACCGCCGCCAGTGCCAGCACGGCCACGATCCCACGCACGTCGCGTACGCCTCGCATCGACCCCTCCTCCTCGTCGGACGATCGTGGCCGACGCTAGGGAGGCACCGGATGCGGTGGAAGCGTTGTGCCCGTTGTGAAGAGATCTGCGCGTAGGCGCCGTTCTGCGCGTTCTGCTCGACCCGTCGTGGTGGGATGATGGCCGGGTGGCCGGCCTGAGGAGACGGCTCTCGACGCAGATCTTCGCGCTGCAAGTGCTGATCCTGTGCGGCACCCTGCTCGTGGGCTTCCTGCTCGCCGTCCGGGCGGCCCAGGACCGGCTCGACCGCGAGCACGGCCGCCGTGCGCTGTCCGTCGCCCGTTCGGTCGCCGCCACCCCGGAGGTCGCCGCGGCGATCCTCGCCCGCGACCGATCCGGTGTCGTGCAGCGGCGCGCCGAGCGCGTCCGCCGGGCGACCGGGACCGCCTTCATCGTCATCACGGACGCGCGCGGCATCCGCTTCTCGCACCCCCGGCCCGACCGCATCGGCCGGCGCGTCTCGACCGACCCGTCGGCCGCGCTCGCCGGGCGCACGGTGGTGGCCGTGGAGCGGGGGACGCTCGGGCGCTCCGCCCGCGCGAAGGTCCCGCTGCGGCTGGGGGCCGGGGACCGCGGGCCCGTCGTCGGGCAGGTGTCCGTCGGCATCCTCGAGAGCACGATCCGCGCCGAGCTCAAGGCGGCCCTGCCCGCTATCGCCGCCTACACCGTGGTGTCGCTGGCCGTCGGACTCGTGGCCTCCCTGGCGCTGGCCGCCCGGCTCAAGCGACGAACCTTCGGGCTCGAGCTGGGCGAGATCGCCGACCTGCTCCGCGAGCGCGAGGCGATGCTGCACGGGATCCGCGAGGGCGTGATCGTCGTCGACCCCGAGGGTCAGGTGCGGATGGTCAACGAGGAGGCCCGGCGGCTCCTGCAGCTCGGCGGCCCGGACGACGGCCGGTCTGCCCTCGGCCTGGCCGCCCCCGGGACGCTCGCCGACCTGATCGAAGGGCGCGTCGACGGCCGCGACCTGGTGCTGGTCCACGCCGATCGCCTGCTCGTCGCCAGCCGCATGCCCGTGCGCCTCGACGGCCGGGATCTCGGGGCGGTGATCACCCTGCGCGACCGGACGGAGTTCGAGGCCGTGACCCGGGAGCTCGACTCCGCCCGCGGCCTTACGAACGCGATGCGCGCGCAGGCCCACGAGTTCTCCAACCGGCTGCACACGGTGGCCGGGCTGCTCGAGCTGGGCCACCATGATGAGGCGATCGCCTTCGTCCACGAGATCACCCACGCGGACGCGGCGTTGCGGGCCTCCGTCTCCGAGCGGATCACCGATCCGCTCGTCGCCGCCCTCCTCGTGGCCAAGTCGGCCGTCGCGGCCGAGCGCGGCGTCGCGCTCGAGCTCTCCCCCGCGAGCCGCCTCGACGGCGAGCTGGCCGACGCGCCCACGGTGCTGACCGTGATCGGGAACCTGGTCGACAACGCCCTCGACGCGGCGGGCGGCGACGCAGGGGACCTCGTCACCACCGCCCGGGTGGAGGTCGAGCTCACCGCCTCGCCGCGGGGCGACCTGCGCATCCGGGTGGCGGACTCGGGTCCGGGCGTGCCGGACGCGGCGCGCGAGGCGATCTTCGACGTGGGGTACTCCACCAAGCCGGCCGTGGGGCGAGGGACGCGCGGCGTGGGCCTCTCCCTCGTGCGCGGCATCGCCGAGCGGCACGGCGGACACATCGACGTGATCCCCTCCACCGGCGTCGGGGCCGTCTTCGAGGCCCACCTGCCGCTGGCCGTCCGCCCCGCCGACCCGGAGCCGCTGCCCACGTGATCCGCACCTTGATCGTCGAGGACGACTTCCGCGTCGCGCGGGTCCACGCGGAGTTCGCCGGCTCCGTCTCCGGGTTCTCGGTGGTCGCCCAGGCCCACACCGCTTCGGCTGCACTCGACGCCGCCGCCCGCCTGAGGCCCGACCTCGTCCTGCTCGACGTCTACCTGCCCGACGCCGGCGGGCTCGACCTCCTGCGGCGGCTGCGCGCGGGAGCCGACCCCCCCGACGCGATCGTGCTCACCGCGGCGAGCGACATGGCCTCGGTCCGGGCGGCGATGCGGGCGGGCGCGCTGCACTACCTGATCAAGCCGTTCGCGGCCGAGACGCTCCGCCGGCGGCTGCGCGCCTACGCGGAGCTCTTCACGCGCCGCTCGGTCGACCGGGCGGTCGACCAGCGCGAGGTCGACGCGCTGTTCGGGCTGCTGCGGCGCGGCGGCGACCCGTCGGCCGATCTGCCCAAAGGCCGGTCCTCCGCCACCGCAGCGCTCCTGCTCGAGTCCCTCGGGGCCGCGGGCGAGCCGCTCTCGGC
>CALMNS010000081.1 GCA_937871635.1 uncultured Solirubrobacter sp. | reverse complement strand
GGTCTGGCGCGCGGGCGCCGCCGGCATCGCCGACGCGGCCCGCGAGCGCGGCCTGAGCTGACGGGCCTGAGCTGACGCTTCAGTCGTCGAGCGGCCCGGTCATCCGCGCCCGCCCTCCGGCGAGGCGGTCCGGGTCGGGGTCCCGGTAGAGCGGGCGGCCGTCCGGGCCGCGCTCCTCCGAGTCACGCGGCGGCGAGACGTCGCGCGCCGAGGTGGACTGCTGGGGCGCGCGGGCCCGCAGCACGAGGAGGGCGGCGGTGACGGCGACGATCCCGAGCACGGCCAGGACGATGATGTAGAGGAGCGAGGAGTCGCCCTTGCCCGAGCCGCCGGAGCCCTCGCTCTGCGCGATCACGGTGACGACGGAGAGCGCGGAGGCGAACATGGTCTCTGGCTACCCTCGCCCGAACCGCCCAGCGCAGCTTGGCGCGCCGGCGGTCGTTCGCCGGGAGCGAGCTACGGTGCTCGACGTGCCCGAACCCGGCGTCGTCATCACCCCGTACCGCGACGGGCCGCTCCTCGTGCGCGGGCCGTTCCGCATGGTCGACCAGGACGGGGCGGAGATCGTCGTCGACCGCGAGACGGTCGCGCTGTGCCGCTGCGGCCGGTCGCGGATGCGCCCGTTCTGCGACGGCACGCACCGCGCCGCCGGGTGGAGCGCGCCCAGCGGCGCCGAAGCGTCCGGTTAGCCCGGTCGAGCCTTACTCCGGGTCGACCGGCGGCTCCCAGCCGGTCTCGCCGATCGGGTGGGCCTCGGCGGGGTCCTGCTCGCGGGTGTAGAGGAAGCGCATGAGGACCTCCGTGCCGCCGTCGCCGTCGCGGTCGCGGACCTCGAACTCGTCCGAGAGGGCGGCGATCAGCGGCAGGCCGAGGCCGAGCGCGGGCTTGCCGCCGGGCGAGTCGAGCCCCGAGCCCTCGTCGCGGACCGCGACGGTCAGGGCCGCCTCGTCGGCGAGGAGGTCGACGTCGAGCGTCCCGGACGCGCCCTCGTCCTCCCGGTCGGTGTAGGCGTGCACCACGACGTTCGTGCAGGCCTCGGTGACCGCCATCTTCATGTCGGCGAGGATCCCGGGGTCGATGGCGAGCGCGTCGGCCATCCCCGCCAGCGCCTGGCGCACGACCCCGACCCCCTCCGCGCGGGCGGGCATCGAGAGCCGCACCTCCGGGCGCTCGATCATCCGGGCGAGGCGGCGGCCGGCGGGTCCTGGGTCTCGCGGACCGCGGCCAGGGCGTCGTCGCGGCCGTTGACGACCGGCAGGACGGGCACGAGGCCGGTGATGTCGAGGATCCGCTGCACTCCGGGCTCGACGTCGGCGTCGACGTAGACGACGAACCCCGTGCCGGCCTCCTGGGCGCGCCGCCGCGCGTCGAGCAGCGCACCGAGGATCGAGGAGTCCATGAAGGTCGCGCCCGTGAGGTCGACCACCACGCCGCCGCCGCGGCCGAGGGCCTCCTCGAGCCGCTCGCGCAGGGTGGGGGCCGTGTAGATGTCGTGCTCGCCCTCGACGAGGACGACGACGACGCCTTCCTCCGACTCGTCCAGGGCGATCGGGTTGGTCTCCATGCCGCGCGGCAGGATACTTGAGGCGTGGGAGAGCCGCTGGACGCCTACCGCCGCAAGCGGGACTTCGCGGCCACTCCCGAGCCCGGGCCGTCGCCCGATCCGGCGGGCGAGGCGCCCGCGCCCCGCTTCGTCGTCCAGGAGCACTCGGCCCGGGCGATGCACTGGGACCTGCGCCTCGAGCGCGACGGGGTCCTCGCCTCCTGGGCCGTGCCGAAGGGGATCCCGCCCGACCCGAAGCGCAACCACCTCGCGGTGCGCACCGAGGACCACCCGATCGAGTACCTCACCTTCGAGGGGACGATCCCCGAGGGCAACTACGGGGCGGGGACGATGAAGGTCTTCGACACGGGCACCTACGAGCTCGAGAAGTGGTCCGACCGCGAGGTGATGATCGTCCTGCACGGCGAGCGCGTCCGGGGCCGCCACGTCCTGTTCCGCACGCGCGGCAAGGACTGGATGATCCACCGGATGGATCCGCCCGCCGACCCCGGGTACGTGCCGCTGCCCGAGCGGATCGAGCCCATGCTGGCCCGCGCCGGAGCCCTCCCCGGCGGGGAGGAGGAGTCCCGGTGGGCGGTCGAGATCAAGTGGGACGGCGTGCGTACGATCGGCTACGCCGAGGGCGGCCGGCTGCGGCTCGAGAGCCGCAACGGCAACGACCTGACCCCCCGCTACCCCGAGCTGCGCGAGCTCGGCCGCGCGCTCGGCGCCCACGAGGCGGTGCTCGACGGGGAGGTGGTCGCCTTCGACGCCGAGGGCCGCCCGAGCTTCCAGCGCCTGCAGGGGCGCATGCACCTCGCGGGCGACCGGGCGGTGCGGCGGGCGATGACCGAGAACCCGATCGCCTACGTGCTCTTCGACCTGCTCCACCTCGACGGGCGGTCGCTCCTCGACGAGCCCTATACGGCCCGGCGCGAGGCGCTCGAGGGGCTCGGGCTGGCCGGCCCGCACTGGCAGGTCCCGGCCTACCACGCCGGCGACGGCGCGGCGCTCCTCGCCGCCGCCCGCGAGCGCGGCCTGGAGGGCGTGGTGGCCAAGCGGCTCGACTCCCCCTACACCCCCGGGCGCCGCTCGCCGCTCTGGCTCAAGGTCAAGAACGTCCGTCGCGCGTCGCTGGTGATCGGCGGCTGGCTGCCGGGGGAGGGCAACCGCACGGGGCGGCTCGGAGCGCTGCTCGTCGGCTTCCACGACGACGACGGCTCGCTCAAGTACGCGGGTCGCGTCGGGACGGGGTTCGACGCCGCCGCGCTGGCCCGGCTCGGCGCGCTGCTCGACGAGCGGGCCCGGAGCGCGTCGCCGTTCTCCGGCCGGCAGCCGCCCCGGACGGCGCGCTTCGTCGAGCCGGATCTCGTCGCCGAGGTCGAGTACACGGAATGGACCCAGTCTCGGACGATCCGCCACCCGTCCTACAAGGGGCTCCGTGACGACCTCGACCCCGGGGACGTCGGGTTCCCGGCCGACGGCTGACCGGCTCCACGCCGCCGTCGTGGTAGTTGCCGCGGTGACTTGCAATCAGCAAGTGACTCCCTTACTGTCCGGAGATGACCAGCACGCCCGCGAGCACGCCGACCCTCTTCGACTGGGCGGGCGGCGCGGACGCCCTCGCACGGCTCACCCGTGTCTTCTATCGCCACGTCCGCGCCGATCCGCTCCTCGGGCCGGTGTTCGCCCACATGCCCGAGGACCATCCTGAGCACGTCGCCACCTGGTTCGGAGAGGTGTTCGGCGGCCCGCCGGCCTACACCGACGAGCACGGCGGCTACCCGCACATGATGGGCAAGCACCTCGGCGTCGGCATCACCGAGGCGCAGCGGGCGCGCTGGGTCCGGCTCATCGGCGAGGCGGCCGACGAGGCCGAGCTGCCGGCCGACCCCGAGTTCCGCTCGGCCTTCATGGCCTACGTGGAGTGGGGCACGCGGCTCGCGATGGGCAACTCCGCGCCCGGCGCCACGCCCCCGCCGCGCGCCCCCGTCCCCCGCTGGGGCTGGGGCGAAGCGCCGCCCTACCGCCCG
>CALMNS010000080.1 GCA_937871635.1 uncultured Solirubrobacter sp. | reverse complement strand
GGTCACGGCGATGCGCTCGCGACGCAGCCGGCGCACCGCCAGGCTCGCGAGGACGCCGAGCGTCACGACGACCTGCAGCGCCGTCTCCGACAGCGTCCGCAGCACCGCGACGCCGGCCAGGGCGCCCGGCAGCGACCAGGCCAGGAGCCCGAGCGTGTCGGCGCGCAGCGGCACCGGGCGTCGCCGCTCGGTGGTCAGGGTGAGCAGGTTGACCTCGAGCCCGAGGACCATGAGCAGGCCCACGGCCGGCTCGGGACCGGCTGCCGCGAAGAGCAGCGGGGCGCTCACGAGCCCGAAGCCGAAGCCGATCGCCGCCTGCAGCGCGGCGCCGACGAGGATCGACGCCCCGGCAACCGCGGCGAGCAGCGAGAGGTCGGGCATATCCTTGAGCCAAGCATGGCCTGGGACTTCTCGACCCCTCCGGACTTCCAGGCGCAGCTCGACTGGATGGCCGCCTTCGTGCGCGAGGAGATCTGGCCGATCGAGACGGTGTTCGACGAGCTGGGGCAGGCCGGCTTCGACGCGGCGATGGCGCCGCTGCAGGAGCGGGTCCGCGAGCGGGGGCTGTGGGCGGCGCACCTGCCGCCCGAGCTCGGCGGCCAGGGGTTCGGCCAGGTCCGGCTCGGGCTCATGCACGAGATCCTCGGGACAAGCGTCTTCGCCCCGGTCGCCTTCGGCAACCAGGCGCCCGACTCGGGCAACTCGGAGATCCTCGCGCTGGCCGGCACCGAGGACCAGAAGGAGCGCTACCTGCATCCCCTGCTCGCCGGCGACCTGCGGTCGGCGTTCTCGATGACCGAGCCGCAGACGAGCGGCTCCGATCCGACGCTGCTCGAGACCCGCGCGACCCTCGAGGGGGACGAGTGGGTCATCTCCGGGCGCAAGTGGTTCTCCTCGAACGCCTCGGTGGCCGACTTCCTGATCGTCATGGCCGTCACCGACCCCGAGGCCCGCTCGCACCAGCGGGCGTCGATGTTCCTCGTGCCCGCCGACGCCCCGGGCGTGCAGATCCTGCGCGACATCCCGACCATGGAGCACCCGCAGGAGCACTTCGGCCGCCTCGGCGGGCACTCGGAGATCGTCTACGCGGACGTCCGGGTGCCGCGCGACGCGCTGCTCGGAGGGCGCGGGGAGGGCTTCCTGATCGCCCAGCACCGGCTGGGGCCCGGGCGCATCCACCACTGCATGCGCTGGCTCGGGGTGTCCGCGCGGGCGTTCGACATGCTCTGCGAGCGCGCCGTCTCGCGCTACGCGCACGGGTCGCTGCTCTCCGAGAAGCAGACCGTGCAGAACTGGATCGCCGACTCCGCCGCCCAGATGCAGGCCGCCCGGCTCATGACCCTGCATGCCGCCTGGCGGATGGACACCGAGGGCGCGAGCGCGGCGCGCACGGACATCGGCATGATCAAGGTCTTCGGGGCGGGGGTAATGCACGACGTGGTGGACCGCGCGCTGCAGGTCCACGGCTCGCTCGGCTACTCGACCGACCTGCCGCTCGAGGCGATGTACCGCTTCGCGCGCGGCGCCCGCCTCTACGACGGGCCCGACGAGGTCCATCGCCAGTCCGTGGCCCGGCGCATCCTGCGCGGCTACGCGGCACCGGAGGACGGCGTGCCCTCCGAGCACATCCCGACCCGCCGCGACGAGGCGCGCGCCCGTTTCGCCGATCTGCTCGAGCGGGTGACCGCCAATGACTGACCGGCGGCTGATCGCGGGAGTCGGGGTGGTCTGCGCGCTGCTCGGGATCGGGCTGGTCCTGCTCGCGGCTGGGGCGGGAGGCGACCAGGCGGGCGCGCTCAAGCCCGAGGCCGCCCCCAGCCAGCGGGCCGCCTCCGCGCGACTGACGGTGGACGCCTTCGACGCCCGCCGCGCATTCAGGGAGCTTCGCCGCCAGGTCGAGTC
>CALMNS010000079.1 GCA_937871635.1 uncultured Solirubrobacter sp. | reverse complement strand
GTCCTCGCCCTGTACCCCGGCCGGACGTTGCGCGGCGTGCGGCTCGGCATCCCCGAGGTCGACCCGGGGCGGATCGCGGCGGGGACGCGGATCATCGCGCTGGCCGGTGCGCAGGACACGACGGTCGGCACCCGCCCCGCGCGCCGGATCGTCGCGTCGGCCACCGCGGTGCCCCGCGCCCGGCGCACCTACACGCTCATCCGCGACCCGGCGGTGGCGGACCACCTGGGCCCCCAGCGGGCCACGCGAGCCAGCCGGCGGACGTTCTGGCGGCGCCTCGACGCCCTCGTCGCGGAGAGCCGCCGGTGATCCGCGCCGCCGCGCCGGGCGACCTCGAGGCGATCCGGGCGATCTACGCCCACTACGTCGAGCACACGGTGATCACCTTCGACTTCGACCCGCCGTCGCTCGAGGAGTGGGGCGAGCGGCTCGCGGCGGCCGGCGAGCGCGGCCATCCGTGGCTCGTCGCGGAGCGCGACGGGGCGGTCGCCGGCTACGCCTACGCGGCGCCCTTCCGGGCCAAGCCCGCCTACGCGCAGACGGTGGAGACGACGATCTACCTCAGCCACGAGGCGACCGGGCACGGGCTCGGTCGCGCGCTCTACGGGGCCCTGCTCGACGCCCTCATCGCCCAGGAGCTCCACCTCGCCGTGGCGGGCATGACCCTCCCCAACCCGGCGAGCCAGCGCCTGCACCGCGCCCTGGGCTTCGAGCCGGTCGGCACGTTCGCCCAGGTCGGCTTCAAGCACGGGGCCTGGCGGGACGTCGAGTTCCTGCAGCGGCGGCTCTAGGCGAGCGGGTCGCGCCCGCCCCAGGTGCCCGTGGCGCCGTAGGGCCGGAAGCGAGCGAAGAGCTCCTCGGCGTACCAGTCCTCGTCGCGCGTGCGGCGCACGACCTCGCGGTGGTGCGGGCTGCGGTAGGCGTAGCCCTGGACGTCGGGCAGCGAGCGCCACAGGGAGAAGGTCGCCTGCCGCGCGACGGGCCACTCGCCGACGCCGACGGAGGCCAGCCGGCCGGGCGCGCGCATGAGCTCGGCGGCGGGCGGGTCGATCGCGCCGTAGAAGGCGCGCAGCCGGCGGGCGC
>CALMNS010000078.1 GCA_937871635.1 uncultured Solirubrobacter sp. | reverse complement strand
GCCCAGCTCCCGGCGTCGGGGTGGACGACGAGGGCGCCCTTGCGGCGGATCTCGGCGGCGGCGCCGAACCGCTCCTCGAGCTCGGCGTAGAGCGCCCGGCCGTGGACGGTCAGCTCGAGCTCGGGGCCCGCGTCCTTGTCGGCGCACAGGACGTCGCCCTCGCCCAGGCCGGTGGTGGCGCCCGCGACCTCGCCGGCGTCGAGCAGGAGGACGTCCGCGCCCCGGGCGTGCAGCTCGTTGGCCGCCGCCGCGCCGACCATGCCCGCGCCGAGGACGACGATCACAGGCGGAAGCCGACCGGGAAGGGATCCTCCGGGTCGAGCAGGTACTGCGCCATGCCGGTCAGCCAGGCCCGCCCGGTGATCTCCGGGATGACCGCCGGGCGGCCGGCCACCGACGTCGTCTCGACGATCCGCCCCGTGAACCGGGAGCCGATGACGGACTCGTGGACGAACGCCTCGCCCACCGCGAGCTCGCCGCGGGCGTGGCGCTGCGCGAGGCGGGCGCTGGTTCCCGTGCCGCACGGCGACCGGTCGAGCCAGCCCGGGTGGATGGAGGTGGCGCCCCGCGCGTCCGCCCCGTCGGCCCCCGGCGCGGTGAAGATCACGTGGCGGCACCCCGCGATGCCCGGATCGGCCGGGTGCACGGGCCCGTCGCCAGCCGCCTCGATGGCCCCCATGACCGCCGCGCCGCTCGCGATGAGCGCCGGCGCGGCCCCCGGCTCGACGGTCAGCCCGACCGAGGCCGCCTCGACGATCGCGTAGAAGTTGCCGCCGTAGGCGAGGTCGTAGGCCACCTCGCCGAGTCCCGCCACCTCCACGCGCGCGTCGCGGCGCTCGAGGAAGGCCGGGACGTTGCGCAGGGTCACCGCCTCCGCCCGGCCGTCGCGCACGGCGACCCGCGCCTCGACGAGCCCGGCGGGGACGTCGAGCCTGACCACCGTCTCGGGCTCGGTGACCTCGACCATCCCCGTCTCCACGAGCACGGTGGCCACGCCGATCGTCCCGTGGCCGCACATCGGCAGGCAGCCGGAGACCTCGATGAAGACGACGCCCCAGTCCGCGTCGGGGCGCGCCGGGGGCTGGAGGATGGCGCCGGACATCGCGCCGTGGCCGCGCGGCTCGCGCATGAGCAGGAGCCGCAGGTCGTCCATCTCGCGCTCGAAGTGCTCCTTGCGCTCGAGCATGGTGGCGCCCGGGATCTCCCCCACGCCGCCCGTGACTACGCGGGTCGGCATCCCCTCCGTGTGGGAGTCGACCGCCGTGAGGGTGCGCACCGATCTCACACGGCGACCGCCACGCCGAGGGCGGCCAGCGCCGCGTCGAGCGCCGCGCGCTCCTCCGCGGTCAGCGGGAGGC
>CALMNS010000077.1 GCA_937871635.1 uncultured Solirubrobacter sp. | reverse complement strand
GCGGGGCGACGCGGGCGGCGGCCTCCCGGTGAGCGAGCGCAGCGACGCCGAGCTGCTCGGCCCGCTCGAGCACGCGGCGCAGGACGGCGATCCGGTGCGGCCGGCCGAGGATCTCGGGATGGAGGGTGAAGGTCACGTGGCGGCCCTCGACGGCGGCGAGTTCGAGCTCCGCCAGCCACACGGCGAGCAGGCCGGACGGGTCGACCGTCGCCGCGAAGTGCGGCGCGTCGTCGAGCGACCAGTGGACGGGGAGCTCGACGAGCTCCGTGCCCCTCGCCACCAGGCGGTACGGCCGGTCGTCGCCCATCAGGCTCGAGTCGTACGCGAAGCCGAGCTCTGAGAGCAGCGCCAGCGTGCGCGGGGTCAGCTCCCAGCCCGGCGAGCGGTAGCCGTGCGGACGGGCGCCGGTGATCTCCCGCAGGGCCGCGAGCCCGTCCTCGAGCTCCGCGCGCTCGCCGGCCGCGTCGAGCGCGTCCGTGCGCAGGTGGCGGTCGCCGTGGTGGGCGACCTCGTGGCCACCGGCCAGGAGCTCGCGGACGGCGTCCGGTGCGTGCCTCGCCGTCGCGCCCGGGACGTAGAACGTCGCGCGGAGCCCGTGGTCGGCCAGCGCCGCGAGGACACGCGGCAGACCGCGCCGCAGCCCGTAGGCGCGCTCGGACCGGCTGGTGAGCCGGTGCTCCCACCCGACGCCGCCGTCCGGCAGGCCGGCCTCGCCGTCGACGTCGACGGTGATCGAGACGGAGCCGCCGCCGGTCACGGCAGGGCGACCGGCTCGAGCGGACGCTCGCACGGCGACCCGTCCCCGAGCCGGAGGCTCGGGATCCCCGGGGCGAGCTCGACCGTCGCGAGGGTCGCCCGGCGATCGGGCCAGGGGATCCCGGCCTCGACGTGCCGGCAGACCGACTCCGCCCCGGGGGCGTGGGACTGCAGGGCCACGAACGGCTCCGCGCCCCGGCCCAGGCGCCGCTCGACGACGTGCTGGCGGAGCAGGCTGCTGGGCTGGTCGCGCGGCTGGGTGTCGACGCCGCGCCGCGGCGCCCGCAGGAAGTGGTTGGCGTGGACGAGCCGGCCGGACGCGTCGGGGAGGACGACCTCGGCGCCGCCGGGCGACAGCTCGACGGCGGCCACCAGCCCGTCCTCCGGCTCGGCGCCCGCGAGCGTGACGCACGACGACGCCGTCACCCTCGCGCCGGTCAGCGTCCCGAGCGCCTCCGTCAGCGAGTCGCAGCGGTCGAGCACCACCCGCAGCAGCACGTGGATCGGCGTGCCACCCACCCCGCCGTCCGCCGAGCAGGTCAGGAAGTTCAGCCCGCACGCGACGCCCTGGCCGCTCATCCCGAGCTTGGCGAGGATCCCCGCCTCGGTGAGGGTGACGTGCCAGCCACCGGACGGCTGCACGACGGTCCACAGGACGCGGGAGCGGGCCAGGTCCGGATGCCAGTCCCACGTCTGCGTGATGGTGGCCTGACCCTCGCCGGCCTCGCCCGCCTCGCCGATCACCGTGCACTCGCCCGGCCGGTCGCCGCCCAGCAGCTCCGTCCGCGCGTTGATCGCGAGCAACGTCTCGACCGGCTGCCCCGCGCCCTGCGCCATCCCCTCGAGCTCGTCGAGCAGGTCGGGGTACGTGGCGGCGAGGCCATCGCCGACCTGTGCGCCGAGGGCGTCGAGCTCGGCACCCTCGACGCCGGAGACCGCGGCGAGCAGCCGGCGGTAGACGTCCACCGTGTGGGCGACGGCCTCGCCGTGGGCCCGGCCGAAGGCGCGGCCGCGGTCGGCCGCGGCCGGCTCCGACGAGCGGTGGACGAGGACGCCCAGCGCGCTCAGCCCTTCCAGCCGGCGGCGTTGGCCTGATCGACCACCGTCACCGGGACGATCTGCTCCTTCGCCACCCGCTCGCCGCGGGCCGCCGCCACCGCCGCCTTGACCGTGTCGGCGCCGATCCGCTTCGCCGAGAAGCCGGAGGACGCGTCGAGGACGTCGCCGGCGCGGATCGCCTTGACCGCGTCGGGCTGGGCGTCGAAGGAGACGAACTTCGGGTCCTTGTCGGCGGCCTTGAGCGCCTCGACCGCGCCCAGGGTCTGCGTGTCGCTCGTCGAGAAGACGGCGTCGAGCTCCGGGTGGGCGGCGACCATGTCCTCCATGACGCGCCGGCCCTTCTCGCGGTCGCACTCGGCGTCCACGGTGGCGACCGTCTTGAAGTCGCCGCCCCCGGCCAGCCCCGCTCTGAAGCCGTCCAGGCGGGCGTTGGTGACCGGGTTGCCGGCCACGCAGAGCACGATGCCCAGCTCGCCGCCCTGCGGGGCGTTCTCCTTGAGCCACTTGCCGGCCGCCTCGCCGCCGAGCCGGTTGTCCGTGCCCACGTAGCTCGCGATGCGATCCTCGAGCTCCGGCGCGGCGGCGTCGAAGAGGACGAGCGGCGTCCCGCCGTCGATGACCCGCGTGAGGGCCGGCAGCAGCGGCTCGTTGTCCGAGCCGTTGACCGCGATGGCGTCGACGCTCTTGGCCGCGGCGTCCTCGATGAGCCCGACGACCTCCTCCGACGAGGCCCGCTGGCGCCCGGCGCTGACGGTGACGTCGACCCCCTCCTGCCGCTTCGCCTCCGCCTCGATGCCCTCCTTCTGGGCGATGTAGAAGTCGTTGTCGAGCGCGGGGAGGACGACCGCCACCCGCACCCGCTTCTTCTCCGGAGCACCTCCCGCCTCGCCTTCGTCGTCGCTCCCGCACGCCGCGAGCCCCACCGCGGCGATGGCCGCCACCATCACCCTCGTCCCACGCATCACTGCCCTCCCTCGTCGACCGTGGCGGCCATCGAGCCGTGCGCGCCGACGATCATCGACACGAGCCGCTCGTGGTTGTCGGGGGTCGGCGCCGCCTGGCCGACCACCCGTCCCTGACGGAGCACGACGGCGCGGTCGGCGACCTGGGCCACGTGCTCGAGGTTGTGCGAGATGAGGAGGACCGCCACGCCCTGCTCGGGGAGGGAGCGGACCAGGTCGAGCACCTTGCCCGCCTCGCGCAGCCCGAGCGCGGCGGTCGGCTCGTCGAGGATCACGAGCCGGGAGGCGAACGCGACGGCGCGCAGGACCGCCACCGCTTGGCGCTGGCCGCCGGAGAGGACGCCCACCTCGCCGTCCGGGTCGTCCATGCGCGTCCGCGTGCGCTCGAGGTGGGCCGTCCACTCCCGCGTCATCGCCCGCTCGTCGAGCAGCCCCAGCCGGCCGAGCCAGCGCGGCCGGCAGGGCTCGCGCCCGATGTGGAAGTTCGCCCGGGCGCTGAGGTTGTCGAACAGCGAGAGATCCTGGTGCAGCGTCTCGATCCCCAGGCGGCGGGCCTCGGTGGGCGACCGCAGGACGACGGGCCGGCCGTCGACGGCGATCTCGCCCCCGTCGAGGCGGTGCACGCCGGCGATCGCCTTGATCAGCGTTGACTTGCCCGCGCCGTTGTCGCCGAGCAGGGCCACCACCTCGGCCGGCGCCACCTCAAGGCTGGCGCCGTCGAGCGCCCGCACCGCGCCGTAGCTCTTCGTCGCGCCGCGGACCTCGAGCAGCGCGGTCACGACGACGCCTCCGCGCGGCCGACCTTCAGCCGCCGCTCGAGGTGCCCGCGCAGGACGTCGAGCTCGAGCGAGACGATGACCAGGCTGCCGATGGCGACGAGCTGCCAGAACGGCGTGACGTCGAGCAGGTTGAGCCCGTTGCGGATGACCCCGATGATCAGCGCGCCGGCGACGACGTTCGCGACGCTGCCCCGGCCGCCGAAGAAGCTCGCGCCGCCGATGATCACCGCGGTGATGGCGTCGAGCTCGAGCAGCTGCCCGGCGTTCGGCGAGCCCGCGTTCGTCCGGCCGGCGACCAGGAGCCCGGCAATGCCGGCGGCCAGCCCGCACAGGACGTACACCGACATGAGGACGCGGTCGACGGGGATGCCCATGCGCCGCGCGCCCTCCGGATTGCCGCCGACCGCGTAGATCCACCGGCCCCACTGGGTCCGGGCGAGGAGCACCCAGGCCAGCGCCGCCAGGGCGACGACGAGCACCGCGGGAACCGGGACGGGCCCGAGCTTGCCCGTCCCGAGGGTGCCGACGGCCGCCGGGAGCCCGGTGACGGTCTCCGCGTCGGAGATCACGAGCGCGAGCCCCCGGACGATGCTCAGCGTCCCGAGCGTGACGATGAAGGGGTTCATCACCCTGCCCTTGACCAGGATCAGGCCGTTCGCCGCCCCGACGGCGAGGCCCGCGAGGCCCATCGCCGCGATCACCGCGAGCCCGCCGCCGGCGCCGTCGGCGATCGGTGCGCCGGCCACGATCCCGCCGAGCACGCCCGACAGCGCCACCACCGCACCGACCGACAGGTCGATCCCGCGGGTGAGGATGACCAGGAGCTGGCCCAGGGCGAGGACCGCGACGATCGACGTCTGGAAGCCGAGGTTGGTCAGGTTCCGGCCGGTGAGGAAGAAGGGCGACAGCGCCGTCATCGCGGCCGCCAGCAGGAGGAGGATCAGGATCGGGCCGGCCTCGACCACGCGGAGGGCGAGGCGGGTCCACCGGCCCTCCAGCCCGCGCTCGCCACGCTCGGGAGCCGGGAGCGTCAGGCTCTCGCGGAGGCCGCTCACCGCGGCGACCCGCCTTCGGTGGCGCGCTGGAGCGGGAGGACCGCGCCCTGCAGCAGCCCGCCGTCGACCACCAGGGAGGCGCCGGTGACGTACGCCGCCGCGTCGGAGGCGAGGTAGGCCACCAGCGCGGCGACCTCCTCGGGGCCGCCCGGGCGCCCGAGCGGGATCTCCGGCAGGTGGACGCTCT
>CALMNS010000076.1 GCA_937871635.1 uncultured Solirubrobacter sp. | reverse complement strand
TGGTGGACTCGACCGCCGAGGCCATCGACCACGTCAACCGCTACGGCTCGGGGCACTCCGAGGCCATCGTGACCCGCTCCACCGAGTCCGCCCACGCCTTCCAACGGGGGGTCGACGCGGCCTGCGTCTACGTCAACGCGTCCACCCGCTTCACCGACGGCGGGGAGTTCGGGATGGGCGCCGAGATCGGCAACTCGACCCAGAAGCTGCACGCCCGCGGGCCGGTCGGGCTGCGCGAGCTCTGCACGTTCAAGTACCTCGTCGAGGGCACGGGGCAGATCCGTCCCTGACGGCGCGCGGCCGGTGCGGGTCGGCATCCTCGGCGGGTCCTTCAACCCACCGCACATCGGCCATCTGGTCTGCGCCCAGGAGGCCCGTTGGCAGCTCGCGCTCGACCGGATCCTGCTCGTCCCGGCCGGAGAGCCGCCGCACAAGCAGCTCGAGCTCGACCCGGGCATCGAGCGGCGGATCGCGATGTGCGCGCTGGCGGCGGCGGGGGAGCCGGGCGTCGAGGTCTCCCGCGCGGAGGCCGATCGGCCGGGCGCCTCATACACCGTCGATACCCTGCGAGAGCTGCATGCCCAGAGCCCGGAGCACCTCCTGACCTTCCTCGTCGGCGGCGACATGGCCCACGCGTTCCCCGCCTGGCGCGAGCCGGCGGCGGTGCTCGAGCTCGCCGAGCTCGGCGTGGCCCAGCGCGAGGGCCTCGCCCGGGGGGACATCGTCGAGGCGCTGGGGACCGTCCCGGGCGGCGAGGAGCGGGTGCGGTTCTTCGACATGCCGCGCATCGACGTCTCCTCCTCCATGCTGCGCCGTCGAGTGGCCGAGGGCCGCCCGGTCCGCCACCTGCTGCCCGACGCGGTGGCGCGGTACATCGCCGTCGAGGGGCTGTACGCCCGATGAGCGCGAGCGCACCCGTCCCCGAGGACCACCTCGTCGGGGTCGCCCTGTCCGCGGCGATCGCGGGCTACGCCGCGGACGGCAAGGCCGGCGACCTGCTCGAGCTCGACCTGCGCGGCGTGCTCGGCTACACGGACTACTTCCTGATCGGGACCGGCAACACCGAGCGCCAGACCAAGGCGGTCCACGACCGGATCCACCGGGGCATGAAGGACGAGCACGGGATCCTCCCGCGCCGGGTCGAGGGCGTCGGGGAGGCGCGCTGGATCCTGATGGACTACCTCGACGTGGTCGTCCACCTCTTCACCCCCGACGCCCGCGACTACTACCGGCTCGAGCAGCTCTGGGGCGAGGCGCCGCGACGCGAGGTCGGCGGGCCGCCCGACGGGCCCCGGAACGACTGAGGCCGCTCATAGGAGCGGCTCCCGGGCGGGAGTGGAGCTAGAGGGACTCGAACCCTCGACCTTTCGGCTGCCAGCCGAACGCTCTCCCAACTGAGCTATAGCCCCGAACGAGTATTGCTCGGCCCACTTTAGCCGCCTGCGCTGGTGGTTGGCGGCCGGTGTCAGGCGCAGGTGAACCATCGTCTGGTCGGCTACGTCGGCGATCGGAAGCCAGAAGCAGCGATCGAGGGCCCCACAGTACGCCGCGACGCCGTCGACCTCCTGGGCGCAGTAGGTCGTCCGAACGTAACCGGACGGCGTATGGCGGCACGTGCGCGTGCGCACGACGACCACGTCGCCTTCGAGCGCGGCCCACTTGCACTGCACGCGAAGGAGCTTCGGCCCGAGATCGAGTACGAGGTCGTAGCGACGCCCTTCGGCGATCGGCCGGAGGACGACCGCCCCGATCCTGACCGCGGCCGCCGCGATCTCCGCCTCGGCGATCGCGCCCTTCTGGTTCGTCGTCAGCACGAGGCGAGCGCGTCGCGGCGCGGACGGTGCGGAATACCCTTCGCGGCGTGGGGATCGAGGTTCGCGACGCGCCGCAGCGTCAGCGCTACGCCGGTCTCGTGCCCCAGGCCCAGCGGGCGCGCTTCGGCCTCGACTAGACGCTCGCGTCCTCGAGCTCGCCGGCCCGCTCGAGGACTCCGAGCAGCTCGGTGACGCGGCAGACGAGCAGCCGCTCCTCGTCGACCTCGACCCAGTTGCCGGCCTGGGCCGGGAAGACCACGTGGTCCCCCGGTCGCACGGGCATCTGGACGCCGACGTGGGCCCACCAGTCCAGGCCGGGTCCGACGTCCAGGACGATGCCGTGCTGGGGCGGTGGCTCGTGGGTCCCGGGCGGGACGAGCAGGCCGGACCGGCGCATGCGGTCGGGGTCGAGCTCCTTGAGCACCACACGGTCGAAGAGCGGGCGCAGATGGTGCCGCATGGTCTGAGAGGGTAGGCGCATGAGCGACTTCGCGGGCTGGCCGCCGGAGGGGCTGCAGTTCCTCCGCGAGCTCGAGGCGGACAACGACCGTGACTGGTTCCACGCGAACCGGCCGCGCTACGAGACCGCGCTCGCGGAGCCGACGCGCGCGCTCGGCGAATCGCTCGCCCGCTTCGGCCATCCGAAGCTCTTCCGGCCGTTCAACGACTTCCGCTTCCATCCCGGGCCGCCGATCAAGGAGCACGTCGGCCTCGCCCTCGGCATGGGGACCGGCGTGGCGGGCGGGTACGTCCAGCTCTCGCTCGACGGGCTTCTGGTCGCCGCGGGGCTCTACATGCCCGCCAGGGACCAGCTCGACCGGCTGCGGCGGTCGATCGACACGGGACCCGTGGCCGCGGCCCTGACCCGGGCGCTCGACCACGCGAAGGAGGCGGGACTGGAGCTCGGGGAGGCCGAGCTCAAGCGAGCGCCCCGCGGCTATCCGATCGACCATCCGCGGATCGATCTCCTGCGTCGCAAGCGCCTGACCGTGTCGAAGCTCGAGCCGCTCGAAGGGTGGCTGCACTCCCCGGAGGCCGGCCGCCGAATCCACGGCCTGCTCGACGCCGCCGCGCCGCTGGTGAGCTGGCTCGAGAAGCACGTCGGACCGAGCGAGCTGCCCGCCCGCACGCGCTGACGCACGTCCGGTACTACCCTCACCGCCTCGATGACCGAGCAGCGCTACGAGCCGCACGCGATCGAGCGCCGCTGGCAGGACGTCTGGGAGACCGAGCGCACCTGGGAGGTGCCCGACGAGCTCCCCGCGGGCGTCCCCAAGTCCTACGTGCTCGAGATGCTCCCCTACCCGTCGGGCGAGCCGCACATGGGCCACCTCAAGATCTACTCGATCGGGGACGCCATCGCCCACTTCCACCGGAGGACGGGCCGGCGCGTCCTGCACCCCATGGGGTACGACGCGTTCGGGCTGCCGGCCGAGAACCACGCGATCCGCACCGGGGAGCACCCGCGCGACTCCACCGCCGCGTCGATCGCCGCCTTCCAGTCGCAGTTCCGCTCCTGGGGCATCTCGATCGACTGGTCGCGAGAGTTCGGCACGCACGAGCCCCGCTACTACCGCTGGACGCAGTGGCTCTTCCTGCGCCTCTACGAGCGGGGACTCGCCTACCGGAGCGAGGCCGCGGTCAACTGGTGCCCGAACGACCAGACCGTCCTGGCCAACGAGCAGGTCATCGACGGCCGGTGCGAGCGCTGCGGGCACCTGGTCGAGGCCCGCCAGCTCGAGCAGTGGTTCTTCCGGATCACGGACTACGCCGATCGCCTGCTCGACGACCTTGAGACGGTCGAGTGGCCCCAGAACGTGGTCACCATGCAGCGCAACTGGATCGGGCGCTCCGAGGGCGCAGAGGTCTCCTTCGACTGCCCCGAGGTCGGGATCGAGTTCCCCGTCTTCACCACCCGACCCGACACGCTGTTCGGGGCCACCTTCTTCGTGATGGCCCCGGAGCACCCGGACGTCCTCCGGCTCGTCGAGGGGACGGAGCACGAGCAGCCTGTCCGCGAGTACCTCAACCACGCGCTGGCCGAGGGCCGCGACCGCGGCGGCGACCGCGCGAAGACGGGCGTGTCCACCGGCCGGACCGTCGTCAACCCGGTCAACGGGCAGCGGATCCCGGTGTGGGTGGCCGACTACGTCCTCATGGAGTACGGGACGGGCGCCATCATGGCGGTGCCCGGCCACGACGAGCGCGACTTCGAGTTCGCGCAGGCCCACGGGCTGCCGGTCCGGCGCGTCGTCGGCGGGGGCGAGGAGCTGCCCTATCCCGGTGACGGCCCCATCGTCAACTCGCACCCGGACTTCGACGGCCTGGGCAACCGGGAGGCGCTCGAGCGGATCGTCGACTGGCTCGATCGCGAGGGCAAGGGCCACCGCTCGATCAACTACCGGCTGCGCGACTGGCTGCTCTCCCGCCAGCGCTACTGGGGCTGCCCGATCCCGATCGTCCACTGCGAGCGGTGCGGCACGGTCCCGGTCCCCGACGACGAGCTCCCCGTCGTGCTGCCCGACGTCCGCGACTACGCGCCGAAGGGGCGCTCGCCGCTGGCCGCCGCCGAGGAGTGGCTGCACACGACCTGCCCGGCCTGCGACGGCCCCGCGCTGCGCGAGACGGACACGATGGACACCTTCGTCGACTCCTCCTGGTACTTCCTGCGCTACTGCGACGCGCACAACGACCAGGCGCCCTGGGACCCCGCGATCGTCGACGCCTGGGCGCCGATCGACCAGTACATCGGCGGCGTTGAGCACGCGATCCTCCACCTGATGTACGCGCGGTTCTTCACCAAGGCGCTCTCGGACATCGGGCTGCTCGAGACCCAGGAGCCGTTCAAGGCCCTCTTCACCATCGGGATGATCACCCGCGACGGCGCGAAGATGTCCAAGTCGCGAGGCAACGTGATCTCGCCGTCGGACTACGTCGAGCGCTACGGGGCGGACACCGCGCGCTGCTACCTGCTGTTCATCGGGCCGCCCGACCAGGACGCGGACTGGTCCGACGACGGCGTCGAAGGTGTGCACCGGTTCCTCTCCCGCCTCTGGCGGCTGGGGGAGGACGTGGCCGCCTCGGGGAACCCGGAGCCGCCGCTCGGGCCGCTCGACGACCCCTCCGAGGCGGACCTCGAGCTGCTGCGCAAGGCGCACTGGGCCATCGAGAAGGTCACGAGCGACATGACCGGCCGCTTCACCTTCAACACCGCGATCGCCGCCGTGATGGAGCTCGTCAACGAGTGCTACCGGCGTCGCGAGACCGTCGGGCGCGCGAGCCTGCACTTCGCCACCGCCACCGCCGCCTCGCTGATCTTCCCGTTCGCGCCTCACTGTGGCTCGGAGGTCTACGAGCGCATCACGGGCGACCGCGTGTGGGAGCAGCCGTGGCCCGCGTCGGACCCGTCGCTGCTCGAGCGCGAGACGGCGGAGATCGTCCTGCAGATCAAGGGCAAGGTCCGCGACCGCATGCAGGCGCCGACGAACACCTCGCGGGAGGAGCTCGAGCGGATGGCGCGCGAGCGCCCGCGGATTCAGCAGCATCTGGACGGCTTCGAGGTCATGAAGGTCATCGTGATCCCCGGGA
This sequence comes from uncultured Solirubrobacter sp., assembly GCA_937871635.1. GTDB lineage: Bacteria > Actinomycetota > Thermoleophilia > Solirubrobacterales > Solirubrobacteraceae > JACCYI01. The sequence continues at coordinate 208 of CALMNS010000076.1, read as the reverse complement.
AGCTCGTCAACTTCGTTTTGCGCTGATTTGTTGCAGTCGCGGGGCAGGATCGTTGCGATCCGGGGCCCACGCGTGACCTGGCCGGACCTAGCGTTCGGTCCGTGCCCGAGATCTCCCGCCTTCACCTGGCGCTCTACGCGGTCGCCGTCTGCGCGATCGTGTGGCTCGGCGCGCGCTACCTGAAGGGGGAGCCGGGCCCGGCGGGCAC
>CALMNS010000075.1 GCA_937871635.1 uncultured Solirubrobacter sp. | reverse complement strand
ATCGGGCGGCCCCAGCCGGAGCGCGTGCCACCGCCGACGATCCGCACGGGCGGGCCCGCGGCGAGCCGCTCGGCGACCTCCGCGGCGGAGGCGGGGGCGAACACCGTCGGCGACGGCACTAGAAGCGCTCCGCGAGGCCGTCTCGCTCGAGCGGGTGCTGCTTGTACGGGCCGGGCACCTCGCCGCACAGCCGCGGCGTGGGCATCACCTTGCCCGGGTTGGCGAGCCCGTGCGGGTCGAAGGCGCAGCGCAGCTTCTGGAACGCCGCCAGGTCGGGCTCCTCGAACATCCGCGGCATGTAGCGCTTCTTGTCGACCCCGACGCCGTGCTCCCCGGTGATCGAGCCGCCCGCGTCGACGCAGGCCTAGAGGATCTCGCCCGAGAGCTCCTCGGCGCGCTCGGCCTCCTCCTCGCCGTCGTAGCAGACGAGCGGGTGCAGGTTGCCGTCCCCGGCGTGGAAGACGTTGGCCACGCGCATCCCGTACTCCTCGGCGAGCTCGGAGATCCGGCCGAGCACCTCGGGCAGCTTGGTGCGGGGGATCACCCCGTCCTGCACGTAGTACGAGCTGGCCAGCCGCCCCATGGCCGGGAAGGCCGCCTTGCGCATCTTCCAGAAGCGGGCGCGCTCCGCCTCGTCGGCAGCGACGCGCACCTCGGTGGCCCCCGCGTCGGAGCAGAAGGCCTCCATGTCGGCGAACTGGGCCTCGACCTCGGCCTCGGAGCCGTCGAGCTCGATGACCAGCGCGGCGCCGGCGTCGGTCGGCCAGCCCGCGTGGGCGGCGAGCTCGGCGGCCTGGATGGAGAGGTTGTCCATCATCTCGATGGCCCCGGGCACCACGCCGGCCCCGACGATCGCCGACACCGCCTCGCCCGCCGCCTGCGGCGACTCGAAGAAGGCGGCCAGCGTGCGGATCGACTCGGGCACGGGCATGACCCTGAGCCAGACCTTGGTCACCACCCCGAGCGTGCCCTCCGATCCGACGAGGGCGCCGAGCAGGTCGTAGCCGGGGGTGTCGACCCGCGGGCCGCCGATCTCGACCACCTCGCCGTCGGAGAGCACGGCCTCGACCCCGCAGACGTAGTTCGTCGTGAAGCCGTACTTGAAGCAGTGCGCCCCGCCCGAGTTCTCGGCGACGTTGCCGCCGATGGAGCAGACGATCTGCGACGAGGGGTCGGGCGGGTAGAAGTGGGTGGGCCCCACGGCGCGGGAGACCTCCGTGTTCGTCACCCCCGGCTCGACGAGGATCCGCTGGTTGGGCAGGTCGACCTCGAGGACCCGGCGCAGCCGCGTGAGGGCGATGACGATCCCGTCGGCGACCGGCAGGGCCCCGCCGCTCAAGCCGGAGCCCGAGCCGCGCGCGACCCACGGCACCCGTCGCTCGAAGCAGGCGCGGACCACGGCGGCCACCTCGGCGGTGGAGCCGGGCAGGACGACCGCCCCGGGCGACACCTGGTACTGCAGGAGCCCGTCGGACTCATAGGTGCGCAGCTGATCGCGACCCGTGATCGTGTGCTCGTCGCCGCAGATCGCGCGGAGCTCTCCGATCAGGGCGGCGACCGCGGCCGGATCGGCGCGCACGTCGGGCGCCTCGTCGGAGCGGACCTCGGTGGCGTCGTGCTGCGTGGTGGTGCTCATCGACTGCGGACCCCCTCCTGACGGCGGCCGGAGCGGCCGCCTGTCCTGCTCTTCCACGAAACGACCCGACTCATGCCACGAGCCTCCCTTCGACGCCCAGCAGCTCGGCGAGCGCCTCGCGGGAGTGCTCGAGGTGGGCCCGCATCCGCCGGCCCGCCTCGGCGGCGTCGCGGGCCTCGAGGCTCTCGAGCACCGCGGCGTGGTCGCCGGCGATCCGCTCGCGCCCGATCGCCTGGCGCGACTGGATCATCGAGAGGTGGATCTCGCCGAGCAGCATCCCGTAGAGCCGCTCGAGCCGTGGGG
>CALMNS010000074.1 GCA_937871635.1 uncultured Solirubrobacter sp. | reverse complement strand
CCCTCGAACGACCCCGCCCCCGAGCCCGCCGCCGCGTTCGCCGCCGGCAGCGGTTCGGGCCCGCATCCCTCCTCGCAGAAGCGCAAGCGCAAGCGCCGCTCCTGAGGCCGCCCGCCGCCGGTCGGCGCCCGCCCGCCGGTCCCTCGGACGCCGGATTCGCTTTTCGCATCCGCGACGCGCGGGCATACCGGCGGCAACTGGATCTTGCCGTTCCGACTGGAGGGGAGAAATGGCACAGGACGGGGTCGACGACCGAGCCGACCGAGCCGAGCGGGTCGACTGGGAGGGCATCGAGGCGTCTCCGGAGTTCAAGGAGCTCGTCCGGAAGAAGCGGGGCTTCATCATCCCCGGGACCGTCTTCTTCCTGACCTGGTACATGCTGTTCATCTTCCTCTGCGCCTTCGCGCAGGACTTCATGGGGGAGCGCGTCTACGAGGGCCTGACGGTCGGCTACACGCTGGCGCTCACCCAGTTCCTGATGGTCCTCGTGCTCGGGCTGCTCTACCTGAGCCGGTCCAAGAACGTCTTCGACCCGCTCGCCGAGAAGGCCATCGCCGACTACAGCGACGCGGGTGACGGCTCGGGTCCGCGTCGCCGGCAGGCGACCGGCGCGGTCGCCCCGACCACCACCCCGGAGGGCGCACGATGATCGTCTTCGCCGACGTCAACGAGCTCGCGCTCGGCGTCTTCGCCGTGGTGCTCGCCGTCACCCTCGCGATCACCTTCTGGGCCTCGCGGCGGGCGACCAACACCGACAACTTCTACGCGGCCGGCCGCGGGATCACTGGCTTCCAGAACGGCCTGGCCATCTCGGGCGACTACCTGAGCGCCGCCTCGTTCCTGGGCATCGCCGGCCTCATCTACCTGTACGGCTTCGACGGGTTCCTCTACTCGATCGGCTTCCTCGTCGCCTTCCTCACCGTCATGTTCCTGCTCGCCGAGCGGATGCGCAACGCGGGCAAGTTCACCATCGCCGACGTGCTGTCCTTCCGGCTGCGCGAGCGCCCGGCGCGCGTCGCGGCGGCGATCGGGACCCTCAACGTCGCGGCCTTCTACCTGATCGCGCAGATGGTCGGCGCCGGCGTGCTCATCCAGGCGCTGGTCGGCTTCGACTTCACCATCTCGGTGATCATCACGGGCACCTTCATGCTCACCTACGTCGTCTTCGGCGGCATGATCGCGACGACCTGGGTGCAGATCATCAAGGCCGTGCTGCTGATGATCGGCATCGTGGTGATGTCCGTCTTCGTGCTCGAGCGGGTGGGCGGCAACCCGATCGAGCTCTTCAACCGGGCCGAGGCGGCCGGGCAGGGCGCGGAGTCGACCTTCTCGCTGGCCCCGGGGACCTTCCTCAAGAACGACATCGACCTGATCTCGCTCGGCCTCGCCCTGGTGCTGGGGACCGCCGGGCTCCCGCACATCCTCATGCGCTTCTTCACCGTCCCCACCGCGCAGGCCGCGCGGTCCTCGGTGGTCACCGCCATGTTCATCATCGGCGGCTTCTACCTGCTGACCACGGTCATCGGCTTCGGCGCCCGGGCGATCCTCGGGCAGGGAGGCGTCGAGGCCGCCGGCACGGGCGGCAACCTCGCCGCGCCCAACCTGGCCGAGGAGCTCGGGGGCGGCGCCGGGACGACCGGCGGCGACCTGTTCCTCGCGATCATCGCCGGCATCGCCTTCGCGACGATCCTCGCGGTGGTCGCCGGGCTCGTGCTCTCGGCGTCGAGCGCCGTGGCCCACGACATCTACTCGTCGCTGATCCGCAAGGGCCAGGACTCAGACCGCGAGGAGGTCGTGGTCGCGAAGATCGCGGCGCTCGTCATCGGGGTCATCGCCATGGCCATCGCCATCATCGGCGGCGAGGGGCTCAACGTCTCCTTCATGGTCGGCCTGGCGTTCGCGATCGCGGCGAGCGCGAACTTCCCGGCGCTGCTGCTCGCCCTGACCTGGCGGCGGTTCAACACGGTCGGCGCGGTGACGGGGGTCCTGCTCGGCGTCGGCTCGGCGCTGCTGCTGATCATCATCAGCCCGATCGTCTGGGGCGGGGCGCCCGGGGCGCCCAACACCGGCGCGTTCGACTGGTACGACCTCAACAACCCCGGGATCATCTCGATCCCGCTGGGCTTCCTCGGCTGCATCGTGGGGACGCTGCTCTCCTCCGAGCGGGGCAACGAGCGCGAGTTCCACGAGCTCTACGTGCGGTCGGAGACCGGCCTCGGGGCCGAGAAGGCGATCACCCATTAGGCACATAAGGAGAGACCATGTCTGACACCGCCTCCTCACTCGAGCGTGACCTCGAGCGCCTCCTCGACCAGGAGAGGTTCCCGCCTCCGCCGGAGTTCGTCGAGTCGGCCGAGGTCACCGAGCTCGAGCAGGTCGACGATCACGAGGCGTTCTGGGCGGACAAGGCCGGGGCGCTCGACTGGGCCCAGCCCTGGGAGCAGGTCCTCGACTGGTCGAACCCCCCGTTCGCCAAGTGGTTCGTGGGCGGCAAGCTCAACGTCGCCTACAACTGCGTCGACCGGCACGTCGAGGCCGGCCTCGGCGACCGGGTGGCGTTCCACTGGCGCGGGGAGGAAGGCGAGGAGCGCGACGTCACCTACGCGGATCTCCACCGTGACGTCCAGCGCTTCGCCAACGTGCTCAAGGACCACGGCATCGAGACCGGGGACATCGTCGGGATCTTCCTGCCGATGATCCCCGAGGTCGTCGTGGCGATGCTCGCCTGCGCGCGCATCGGCGCGCCGCACAACGTCGTCTTCGGCGGCTTCTCCCCCGAGTCGGTCAAGGAGCGCATGGAGGTCTCCAACGCCAAGGCGCTCATCACCGTCGACGGCGCGCGGCGCAAGGGCAAGACCGCGGCGGTCAAGGCCGCGGTCGACGAGGTCATGGAGGGGATGCCGTCGGTCAAGACGGTCTTCGTCGTCCGCTCGACCGGCGCGGAGACGCCGATGACCGAGGGGCGCGACGTGTGGGTCGACGAGGCGATGGAGGCCGCCGCGGCTGACTGTCCGGCCGAGCCGTTCGACGCCGAGCACCCGCTGTTCATCCTCTACTCGTCGGGGTCGACCGCGGCGCCCAAGGGCATCCTGCACACGAGCGGCGGCTACCTGACCGGCGTCGCCTACACCCACAAGCTGGTCTTCGACCTCAAGCCGGAGTCCGACGTCTACTGGTGCACGGCCGACGTCGGCTGGATCACCGGGCACTCCTACATCGTCTACGGGCCGCTGGCCAACGGCACGACCTCGGTGATGTACGAGGGCGCCCCCGATTACCCGGACAAGAACGCGTGGTGGGACGTCGGCGAGAAGACCGGGACGACGATCTTCTACACCGCGCCGACCGCCATCCGCGCCGCCATGAAGTGGGGCCCGGAGTACGCCGAGAAGCACGACCTCTCCAAGCTGCGCCTGCTCGGCTCGGTCGGCGAGCCGATCAACCCAAAGGCCTGGCTCTGGTACCACAAGGTCATCGGCGGCGAGCGCTGCCCGATCGTCGACACCTGGTGGCAGACGGAGACGGGCCACATCATGATCTCGCCGCTGCCCGGGGTGACCGAGACGAAGCCGGGCTCGGCGACCCAGCCGCTGCCGGGGATCGACGCGCGGGTCCTCACCGACGACGGGGAGGACGCGGGGACCGCCCAGGGCTTCCTCACCCTCAACCGTCCCTGGCCGGGGATGCTGCGCACCCTGTTCGGCGACGACGAGCGGTTCGTCGAGACCTACTGGAAGAAGTACGGCAAGGAGACCTACTTCGTCGGCGACGCCGCCCGGAAGGACGAGGACGGCTACTTCTGGGTCATCGGGCGCGTCGACGACGTGCTCAACGTCTCCGGGCACCGGATGTCCACCGCGGAGATCGAGTCGGCCATCGTCTCGCACGAGAAGGTCGCCGAGGCGGCGGTGATCGGCCAGCCCGACGAGGACTCGGGGCAGTCGGTGACCGCCTTCGTCACGCTGGGTGGCTCGCAGGCCGACGGCGACGACGACACGGTCAACGAGATCCGCGAGCACGTCGCCAAGAAGATCGGCAAGCTCGCCCGCCCCAAGCGGATCATCTGGGCCGACGACCTGCCCAAGACGCGCTCAGGAAAGATCATGCGCCGGCTGCTGCGCGACATCGCCGAGGGCAAGGAGCTCGGCGACGTGACGACGCTGCGCGACCCCGACGTCATGCAGCAGCTCGAGACCAAGGTCAAGGAGCGCCAGTCCGCGGACGAGGAGTGAGTGCTTGCTGTTAGCTGAGTTGCTTGCTAGCGTACGGGCCATGAACACGACCCCTGAGCAGATCATCGAGACCTACGCGAAGGCCGGCTGGGGCCTCGCCGACTTCCAGGCGCGCGTCGCCAAGGCGAGCCAGACCGACTGGCTCAAGACCGTCCTCGAGGCGCAGGCCGACCTCACCCGCACGGTCGTCAGCGCCCAGGCGTCCGCGGCCCGGAGCGTGCTGAACTAGGTGCCCGTCGCCCGGTCCGGCGACGCGGAGCTGTACTTCGAGAGCACGGGCGCGGGAGCGCCCGTGCTGCTCGTCATGGGCCTGGGCATGAACGCCACCGGCTGGTGGCGGACGGTGCCGGTCCTCGAGCGGGCCGGGCTGCGGGCCCTCGCCTTCGACAATCGCGGGGTGGGCCGGTCGAGCATCCCGCCCGGTCCGTACTCCGTCGCCCAGATGGCCGACGACTGCGTCGCGGTGCTCGACGCCGCCGGCGAGTCCTCGGCGCACGTCTACGGCATCTCGCTGGGCGGCATGATCGCCCAGGAGCTCGTGCTGCGCCACCCCGAGCGGGTGCGCTCGCTCGTCCTGGGCGCCACCACCCCGGGCGGCCGGCGCGCCGTCCCGCTCGCCGACGACGTCCGCGCCTTCTTCGCGCGGCGCGCCGAAATGCCCGCCGAGGAGGGGGTGTGGGCCTCGGTCCCCTACAACTACGGCCCGGCGACGCGCGCCTCCGGCGCCCAGCGCATCGGCGAGGACATCGCCCAACGGCTGCGCTTCCCCGTCACCCCAGAGGGCTATACGGCGCAGCTCGCCGCGGCGCTCGACCACTCCGCGCTCGACCGGCTGGCCGAGATCCGCGCGCCGGCGCTCGTCGTCCACGGCACCGCCGACGTGATGGTCCCGCCCGGCAACGGCGAGCTGCTCGCCGAGGCCATCGCCGGCGCCGAGCTGCTCCTGCTTCCCGAGGCCGGGCACCTCTACCCGACCGACGCCCCCGAGGCCGACGAGCGGGTGGCCGAGTTCCTGCTCAGCGCGCCGACCAGCCCTGGTCCATCGTGACCGGCGCCCCGGTGAACGACCGCCCCTCGGCGGAGAGCAGGAAGGCGACCGTCGCGGCGACCTCCGCCGGCTCGATGAGCCGCTTGACGGCGTGCGGGGCGAGGATCACGTCCTCGAGCACCCGGTCCTCGCTCATCCCGTGGGCCTTCGCCTGGTCGGCGATCTGCATCTCGACCAGCGGCGTGCGGACGTACGCCGGGCAGACCGGGGTGGCGCTGATCCCGTGCTCGGCCCCTTCGAGGGCCAGCGTCCGGCACAGCCCGACCACCCCGTGCTTGGCCGACACGTACGCCGACTTGTACGGGGAGGCCACCAGCCCGTGGATGGAGGCGATCACGACGAAGCGCCCCTCGCCCGACTCGCGCAGCGCGGGCCACGCGTACTTGGCCAGCAGGAACGGGCTCGTGAGCAGCAGCGCGACGATCGCGTCCCAGCGGTCCTCGTCGAAGTCCGCGACGGGGGCGACGTGCTGGAAGCCCGCGACCGGCACCACCGCGTCGAGCCGCCCGAACGCCTCGAGCGCCGCGTCGACCGCGCCGCGGTTGCCCCCGCGCGTGGTCAGGTCCGCCTCGAAGCGGGTACCGGGGGCGTCGCCGACCTTCAGATCCGTGCTCAGCACGCTCCAACCGTCCGCGGCCAGGCGCTGCGCGATGGCCAACCCGATCCCGCTGCCCGCCCCGGTGACGAGCACCGCGCGCTCGGCCGCTCCCTGAGATGAGGACTCCATGATCGCGACGTGCGTACCCGCTCTGTCCCGCTCCACGCTCGCCTCGGCGGCGGAGACCGCGAAGGTCGCCACGCGCCTGGGCGCGGAGTACCTGGCGACCACGCCGCCCTGGGAGCTCGGGCCGGACGCGCTGAAGTGGTGGAGCGCCTACGCCAACCGGCGCCCGCCGCGCTGGGCCTCGCCGCACGAGGTCGTGTGGGAGACGGGCACCTCGCGCCTGCGCGACTTCAGCGAAGCGGGTGGGAACGGTGCCGGGGCGGGCGCCGCCGGCGTCGTCCCGACCCTTGTCCTGCCGCCGCAGGCCGGCCACGACTCCTGCATCGTCGACTACTCGCCCGCGCAGAGCCAGATGAAGGTGCTGCGCGGGGCCGGCCTCACCCCGCTGTACGCGATGGACTGGGTGGGGGCCACCTCGGCGACGAAGGACGCGACGGTCGAGGACTACCTGGCCGACCTCGACCGCGCCCTGGAGACGATCGGCGCGGAGACGGTGAACCTGGTGGGCGACTGCCAGGGCGGCTGGCTCGCGACGATCTACGCGGCGCTGCATCCCGAGCGGGTCAACACGCTGACCATCGCCGGGGCGCCGATCGACTTCCACGGAGACGCGGAGATCGCCCGCTACGTCGAGCTCTTCGACCCCGTCTTCTACCGCGGGCTCGTCGCGTCGGGCGGCGGCGTCATGCGCGGCGAGTACCTGCTCGGGGGCTTCATCGTCATGCGCCCGGAGAACGAGGTCGAGCGCCAGCTCGCGCTCCTCAAGCACCTCGACGACGCCGAGCACGTCGCCCGCTACGCCGAGTTCGAGGACTGGTTCAAGCACACGCAGCCGGTGCCCGGGGCGTTCTACCTCTGGATCGTCGAGCACCTGTTCCGCCGCAACGCGCTCGCAGCCGGGACGCTCGAGATCGGCGGCGCGCGGGTCGACCTCGGCCGGATCGACTGCCCGCTCTTCCTGCTCGCGGGGGCGAAGGACCACATCACCCCGGCCCCGCAGGTCTGGGCGCTCGCCGACCACGCCGCCACGCCGGCCGCCCAGGTCGAGCGCCGCACGACGGGCGGAGGGCACCTCGGCCTGTTCATGGGGCGCGAGGCGCTGCGCGACCACTGGCCCGAGCTGATGGCCGGCGTGCACGCCGCGTCGGTCGCCACGCCGGCCCGCGGGAGGG
>CALMNS010000073.1 GCA_937871635.1 uncultured Solirubrobacter sp. | reverse complement strand
CCTCGAGGCCGAGAGCCTCCGGCGCGGGACCCAGGGTCGCGGCCACCGCGGGGCTCGCGGCTAGAGGAGTGATCGCGCGGCGCGGCCGGCGAAGGTCAACGGCGCTGGGTACGGAGGCAGGAAGGACCGGCGCGGGCGGGCGCTCGTGCCGGTCGGTCAGGCGGACCACCTCCGCCCGCGCGCCCCGGTCGGCCCACCCGACCCTCACCCGACGCGGTTGACGCTGCGTCGCTTCCGGCAGGGGCCACGATCCGCTCCGGGAGCCGTCTCGCCCGCCACGAAGCGGATCGAAGCCCCCACAGGGGCCACGATCCGCCCCTCGCGTCGCCTCGCGCGCTACGGAGCGGATCGAGGCCCCTACGCGACCCCGCCGCGAGCTCCGACCAGGCGCCCCGCGCCCGCTACGCGGCCCGGTCCGGCCGTCGGCGCGGGCCTCGACACACCGTCCTAGGCGTGAACGGCGAGCTTCGGGTTGGGGCAGTGCCGCTCGTAGCAGACGGCCGGGTCGCCCGTGGGGCCCGAGTGGAAGTGGACAGGTTCGCGGTCGGTGGGGTCGCCGGTCAGCGTGCGGCCGAGGGCGGTCAGCAGGCGTCGAGCCATAGTGGTGCTCCGTTCGATTGTGGGGAGGATCGGTGGAGCGGGCGATCGCGCGGGACACGGCGCGATCGGTCCGTCCGGCGGGCCTCACTGCTCGGCCCGCGCGGAGATAGTAACACGCTTGTGACAGTCCCTAGGACTCGTTCACGGCCCCGTAACCGAGCCCCGGCGGGAGGTCGGCGACCCGGGGCGGGGAGGCGCCGGCGCGCTCGACCGTGAGCGCCGCGACCTCGTTCGCGAAGCGCGTCGCGTCGAGCAGCGCGGTCCCGTCGCCGAGCGCGTCGCGGCCCAGCTCCCGCGCGTGCCACCAGGCGAGCAGCCCGCCTCCGAACGCGTCGCCGGCCCCGATCGTGTCCACCACCTGGGCGGCGCGCACCTCGATCGTCACCTCGCCCGAGCGCCGCAGGACCACGACCCCGTGGTCCCCGCGGGTGATCAGCACCGCGGCGGGGCCGAGGTCGAGCACGGACCGCGCGGCGTCGAGCACCGCCGCGCCCGGGCGCAGGAACGCGAGGTCCTCGTCGGAGACCTTGACCAGGTCGGCCCGCTCGCAGATCCGGTCGATCCGGGCGCGGAAGGCGGCCGGGTCGGGGACCGCCGGCGGCCGGCAGTTCGGGTCCAGGACGACGAGCACGTCGCCGCCCACCGCTCCCACGGCGGCCTCGAGCGCCTCGCCAACCGGCTCGAAGACGAGGCCGAGCGTCCCCACGTGCAAGGCGGCGAGGTCGCGGGGGAGGGCCTCGAGCGCGACGGACGGCGACAGGGCCGGGGCGGCGGTCCCCTGCGCGTAGAACTCGTAGCTCGCGGCGCCCCGGGCGTCCAGGCTCGCCATGGCCAGCGTCGTCGGGCGGTCCGTCGCCACCACGCCGGCCAGCGAGACGCCGTCGGCCTCGAGGCCCGCGCGCAGGCGGGCACCGAAGGCGTCAGAGGAGAGGCACCCGAGGTAGCCGACGGGCCGCTCGAGCCGCCCGAGCGTGCGCGCCGTGTTGTACGGGCCGCCGCCCGGGTGCGCGCGCAGGGCGAGCGGATCCTCCGCCGAGGCGACGACGTCCATGAGCGCCTCTCCGGCGACGACGATGGGCCTGCCTGCTGCGCGCATGGCCGGTGATCCTCGCTCATCCGGCGCCGGGCCGCGC
>CALMNS010000072.1 GCA_937871635.1 uncultured Solirubrobacter sp. | reverse complement strand
GGCGAGCACGAGCCAGGCCGCCGGCGCCGGCCCGTCGCCCAGCAGCGCGAGCGGGGTGGTGGCCAGGACCGGCAGCGGCTTCCACGACGGTCCGGCGCTCGTGTCGAGCTCCAGCCGCCCGGCCTCGCGACCCCAGACGAGCCAGGCGTACGGATCGAACGCCAGGGCCCAGGGCAGCAGGAGCGAGGCGGTGGCCGCCGCGAGGCAGCCGGTGACGAGTACGGTGGCCCGCGAGGCCCGCAGGTGGTCCCTCAGCTCGCGGGCCGCGTGAGCTCGATGGTCTCGCCGTCGACGGGGACCTTGACCCGGTCGTCGCGATCGAGCCCCGCCGCGCCGATCACCTCGGCGACGTCGTCGCGGGTCTCGACGCAGTGGTTGATCGCCTCGAGGTGCACCACGACGACCTGGGCCGACGGGGCGGCGCGCGCCGTCTCGAGGACGTCCTGCGCGGTCATCGTGATCGCGTCGCCCTCGGTGAAGCGCGCACCGCCCGCGTTGACGACGATGACGTCCGGGTCGTGCTCGGCGATCGCCTCGGCGACCTCCTCACACCAGATCGTGTCCCCGGCCACGTAGAGGACGGGCTCGCCGGGCGCCCGCAGGACGAAGCCCGAGACGGGCCCCATCGCCTCGCCGATCCGGCCCGTCCCGTGCCGCCCGCGGGTGCGGGTCACGGTGATCGCGCCGAGGAGCTCCGTCGTGGACTCGAGCGGCTCGACGGTGGTGAAGCCGTGCGCGCGGATCGCCTCGGCGTCCTCGGGCTGGACGACGAGCGGCAGGCCCCACGGCAGCAGCTCGATGCCGGTGGGATCGAGGTGGTCGGCGTGCGTGTGGGAGATCAGGGCGGCGTCCGTGCCCTCGACGAAGCGGGTGGCCGGCTCGGGCAGCGCCACGAGCGGGTTGCGCCTCGGGTTCGGCGTGCCCTCGACGGGCGGGCGCGCCTCGGGCGGGTCGAGCTGGGGATCGACCAGCAGCCGGTGGCCGGCGAGCTCGACGAGCAGGGTGGCGTGGCGGACGAGGCGGAGGCGCACCGTCTAGGTCTCCGAGGCGTCCACGAGCCAGGGGGTAACGTCGGGGGGCTGCCAGGCGGCGAGCCGGTCGAGCAGCGCGCCGGCGTCGCCGTCGACCAGCAGGAGGTCGCGGTTCACGCGCGACACGAAGCCCTCCGCCACCGCGTGGTCGAGGAAGGCGCCGAGCTGGCCGTAGTAGCCGCGGACGTCGAGCGCGCCGCAGGGCTTGGCGTGCAGGCCGAGCTGGCTCCAGGTGAGGATCTCGAAGAGCTCCTCGAAGGTCCCCAGGCCGCCCGGCAGCGCGACGAACCCGTCGCAGAGCTCGGCCATCAGCGCCTTGCGCTCGTGCATGGAGCCCACGATCCGCAGGTCGGCGAGGTCCGTGGCGGCGACCTCGCGGTCGACGAGGCCCTGCGGGATGACGCCGATGACCTCGCCGCCGTGGCCGGCGACCTCCTCGGCCACGGCTCCCATCAGTCCGATCCGCGCCCCGCCGTAGACCAGCCCGAGCCCGCGGTCGACGAGCTGCCGGGCCAGGCCCCGTGCGGCCGCCTCGTAGTCCGGGTGGTGACCCGGGCTCGAGCCCATGAAGACGCAGATCCGCTGCATGCCCGCGGCATGGTCGCACGTAGCCTCCTCCTCGGTGCGCGACTGGTACGAGCAGGTGTGGGAGCAGGCCCCGCAGGATCCCGAGCCGTGGGCGTGGGAGCGGCGGCGCGGATGGCTGCTCGCCGAGGCGCGTCCCGGGGAGCGCGTCCTCGACCTCGGGTGCGGCGCCGGCCGCTTCCTGCGCGCGCTCGCCGAGCACGGCTGCGAGC
>CALMNS010000071.1 GCA_937871635.1 uncultured Solirubrobacter sp. | reverse complement strand
ACGGTGTGGCTCATAGCTTCCTGGCCGCCCGCAGCCGGGCGGACTTCGACCGGGGGTTGGCGGCGACCTCGCCCGGGGTCGCCGCGACCGAGCGGCGGAAGACGAGCTCGGCCTCCGGCGTCCGGCCGCAGGCGCAGACGGGCAGGTCGGGCGGGCAGATGCACCCGCGCGTGCGGTCGGCGAGGAAGCGCTTGACCCGCCGGTCCTCGAGCGAGTGGAAGGCGATGGCGGCCAGCCGGCCACCGGGTGCCAGGAGCTCCCACGCGAGGGGCAGCGCCTCCTCGAGCTGGGCGAGCTCGTCGTTGACCGCGATGCGGATCCCCTGGAACGTCCGCTTGGCGGGGTGGCCGCCGGCGAAGCGCGCCGGGGCGGGGATCGCCGCGGTGATCGCCTCGACGAGCTCGAAGGTCGTCTCCAGCGGTCCGCCCGCCTCCCGCCGGCGGACGACCTCCCCGGCGATCCGGTCCGCGAAGCGCTCCTCGCCGTACTGGCGCAGGGCCTGGGCGATCCGCCGGCGCTCCCAGGTGTTGACGATCTCCGCCGCGGTGAGCGCCTGGTCGGGATCCATGCGCATGTCGAGCGGCGCGTCGTAGGCGTAGGAGAACCCCCGCGCGCGGGTGTCGACCTGCATGGAGGACATCCCGAGGTCGAGGTAGGCCAGGTCGGCGCGGACCCCCTCCTCCGCGAGCAGCCGCAGGCCGTCGGCGAAGCTCGCCCGCACGAAGCGGGTGCGGCAGGCGACCTCGGCGGCCAGCTCGGCGAAGGCCTCCTCGGCCAGCGGGTCGCGGTCGATCGCGATGAGCAGGCCGGTCGGGCCGATCCGGTCGGCGACCAGGCGCGCGTGACCGCCGCCGCCCAGGGTGCAGTCGACCGCGATCTGGCCGGGCTGCGGATCGAGGGCCTCGATCAGCTCGCCGGCCAGCACCGGGACGTGCGTGGGAGTCATGTCAAGCAGGATGGCCAAGGGATGCGGTCAGCTCAGGCGCCCGGGCGGTGAGGTCGGCGTCGTAGGAGTCCCAGGCGGCGCGGTCCCAGATCTCCAGGCAGTCCCCGGCCCCGGCGATCACCGCGTCGCGACCGGAGATGCCCGCGTGCTCGAGGTGCTTGGCCTTGAGGGCGATCCGCCCCGCGCCGTCGAGCTCCACGTCGTCCGCGCGGCCGTTGAACAGCCGGCGCAGCTCCTTGTACTGGGCCGAGAGCGGCGCCAGGCCCTTGAGCGACTCGTCCGTCAGGCGCTGGTACTCCGCCTCGGGATAGACGCTCAGGCAGGGCTCCGAGCCGCGGACCACGAAGACCGTCCCGGCCAGCGCGGCGCGGAACTTCGACGGAACCGTGAGCCGGTTCTTGGCGTCGAGGGTGTGGTCGAAGGTGCCGTTGAAGGCCAAGGCGCATGTGCTCGAGGAGAGGGGTGGTGGTGAGTCGATACGGGGTGGCGGAGTGGGAGGAGCCCCGCCACCCCGGACCGGCTACGAGGGGCAAAGTACCCCACTCCCTCCCACTCTGCAACACAACGGCCACCTTTTCTCCCACTTCGACCGCGAAGTGGACGAATGGAGGATGCGAATCGGGGCGCTTGCGGGGCTTTTCGCGGGTGGGCCGCGGCGCCCAGGGGACGGCGCCGACTGCAGGACCTCGTGCACGTCGGGCGACTGCACGAGACGTTGCGGGCCGCCGCCCCTGGCCATACCCTGTGGGCGTCCGTCCGTCCGGGCGAGGCTCTACGCCGAACGACCAGGGGTTCCACCGCCCATGCTGATCGCCGCCCGTCTGCTCGTCCTCATCTGCCTCGTCGGGCTGCTCGCCTCCTGCGGGGCCGGGGGCGGTGCCGGAGCCGACGGGGATCCGGCGTCCGTCGTGCCCGCCGGAGCGAGCGTCTACTTCGAGGGGCAGCTGCGCCCGAAGGGCGACCGCCGCGACGAGGTCATGGCGGCCGCCGGCAAGCTGCTGCGCACGCAGGATCCCGAGCGCCGCCTGCGCGAGCTCCTCGACGACGCGCTCGAGAAGTCGGAGGCGCTCGAGAAGACGGGCGAGGACTTCGACTACGACCGCGACGTGCGGCCCTGGCTCGGCGAGCGCACGGGGATGTTCGTCGCCGACCTGGCCGCCGACAAGCCGACCGGGCTGGTCATCGCCGCCACCACCGACGAGGACAAGGCGCGCGACGCGATCGAAGCGGCCATCCGGCGGTCACCCGCGGGCGACCGCATGCGCCGGCGCAGCTACGAGGGCGTCGAGTACCGGGTGGACGCCGACGGGAGGGCGGTCGGCATCGTCGACGGCTTCCTGGTGGCCGGGGACGAAGCGCAGCTCAAGCAGTCCGTCCAGGCGGTCGACGGCGCCTCGCTGGCAGACGCCGATCGCTTCCAGGACACCCTCGACGGCCTGGGCGACACCCGGCTGGGCACGGGCTACCTCGACGTCAAGGCGATCGTCGACGCCGCGCTGAAGGCCGACCCGGAGACCGCGGGCCAGCTCGAGCCGCTGACGGAGCGGCTCGAGCTCGAGAAGGTCGCGCCGATCGGCCTCGGCTTCCTGGCCGACGGCGACCGGCTCGCGGTGGAGACCGTCCAGAGCACGAAGGGCGCGAACCCCCTCTACCAGCGGCTCGCTCTGCTCTCCACGGGCGCCTCGACCGGGCTGACCGGCGAGCTCCCGGGCGACGCCTGGGCCGCGTACGGCGTGCCGAAGCTCGGCGAGTCGGCCCGGGCGATCTACGGCGAGTTCGCCGGGGCGCTGGGCGGGGCGGCGATCGCGGGCCAGCTGCGCGAGCGCTACGGACTGGACCTGGAGGCCGACGTGTTCCGCTGGATCGGCGACACCGCCTTCTTCGTCCGGGGGACGAGCACCGAGGCGCTCGAGGGGGCGCTCGTCATCCAGGCGACCGACCCCGCGGCCGCGCGGCGGGCGGTGACCAAGCTCGCCGGGGTGGCCACCCAGCGGGAGCCCTCGCTCCGGCTCCGTCCGACCCGTCTCGAGGGGGCGGAACTCGCCTTCACCGCGACGACGGGAGCGCCGGGCCAGGCGGCCTACCTGGCCGTCGGGAACGGTCGCGTCGTGCTCGGCGTCGGCGAAGCGGCGACCCGGGACGGCCTGAGGCCGCGCGGCGAGACCCTGGCCGACACGGAGGGCTTCGAGCGCGCCAAGCGGACGCTCGGCGGCCTCGAGCCGTCCTTCTTCCTCGCCATGGCGCCCGTCCTCGCGCTCGCCGACGCGGGGGGCGCGGGGGGCGACCGCGACTACGCGAAGGCCAAGCCGTACCTCGAGACGATCGAGGCGCTCGCCTCCGGCGCCAAGCGCGACGGGGACCGGCTCGTCTCGCGCTTCACCGTGGCCCTCAAGGAGTAGCCCCGCCGACCAGGGAGGGGATCAGGGCGGCGGCGACCAGCAACAGGACCGAGGGCACGAGCAGGAGGGCGACGACGAGCTGGATCTTCGGGGCCGCGCGCGCCGCCGCCTCGGCCGCCTGCCGGGCGCGCGCCGAGCGCCCCTCGGC
>CALMNS010000070.1 GCA_937871635.1 uncultured Solirubrobacter sp. | reverse complement strand
CACGCCGTGGCCGGCGCACCAGGAGGTGACGGACGCCAGCAGCTGCGGGTCCAGCGACAGGGCGGCGGCCCGCCGCTCGGCGAGGCGCCTGAGCGTCGTGCGGGCGGTCGTGCTCAGACGGGCCGCCGCTTCGTGCCAATCGGGTGCCGTCATGGTCGCGACCGCTCAGCCGATTGGATGGTGCGGACGTCCGTGCCGCAGGGCTGGCCTCATTCGGGATCCCATTGAAGCACCGGAAAGCGGGGGTCCGGACCAACTTCGGACCGCCGCGCAGACCCGGGCGAGGCCGGCCCCTCCGGCTCCACGGGCGCGGCTGCTGGGCCGGCTCGTCGAATGGCGGGTGACCGACGGTGGCTGGGTCCAGGTCACGCGCGACGACGAGCGCGCCGGCTCGGGGCTCCTGACGGCAACACGATCACCTTCATCGGGAGCTTCCGCGAGCGCTACTGAGCCGACGCGCCGCGACTTGGGAGGATCCGCCGATGCCTCGCTACGAGCTGACCGGGAAGGTGGCCCTCGTCACCGGCGCCGCCCGCGGGATCGGCCTCGAGACGGCACGGGCGCTGGCGCAGCGGGGCGCGTCCGTCGTCCTCGTCGACCTCGACGAAGGCCAGGCGCAGGCCGCCGCCGCCCAGGTCCATGACCGGCGGGCGATCGGGATCGGGGCCGACGTGACCGACCGGGCCGCGCTGCAGCGCGCGGTGGCCACGGCGGTCGAGCGGTTCGGCGGCCTCGACGTCGTGGTGGCCAACGCCGGCATCGGCGCACGTCCGGCGACCGTGCGGGCCATGTCGACCGAGAGCGCCGAGCGGGTGCTCGAGGTCAACCTGATGGGGGTCTACCGGACCGTGGAGGCCGCGCTCGAGCAGGTCAGCGCCCGGGGCGGGCACGTCGTCGTCGTCGCCTCGATCTACGCGTTCACGAACGGCCTGGGCGCCGCCCCGTACGCGATGGCCAAGGCCGGCGTCGAGCAGCTCGGCCGCGCGCTGCGGGTCGAGCTCGCCCAGCACGGGGCGTCGGCCACCGTCGCCTACTTCGGCTTCATCGACACGGAGATGGTCCACCGCGCGATCGACGCGGACCCGCTCGCCCGGGTGGTGATGAGCGGCCTGCCGAGGGTCCTCCGCAAGCGGCTCCCGCCGTCCGTCGCCGGCCAGGCGATCGTCCGGGGGATCGAGCGCCGCTCCGCGCAGGTCATCCGGCCGCGCCGCTGGACGGTGTTCTCGGTCCTGCGGGGCGTCGTCGGCCCGCTCGGCGACCGCGGGCTCATCCGCGACGAGACGGCGCAGACCGTGGCGCGCGAGCTCGACCGGCGCGGTGGCGAGGAGCAGCCGACGACGGCCTGAGCCCGGCTCAACCGCCGCCCGGGAACGACAGGCGCAGGATCTTGCGGGCCACGGAGCGGTACTGCGGCCCGAGGCGGCCGCTCGAGTACGGGAGCCCGTGGCGCTCGCAGATGGCGCGCACCCGCGGGGCGATCGAGGCGTAGCGGCGGCTCGGGACGTCGGGGAAGAGGTGGTGCTCGATCTGGAAGGAGAGGTTGCCGCTCATCAGGTGGAAGAGCGGGGACCCGTCGAGGTTGCACGACCCGAGCAGCTGGCGGACGTACCAGTCCCCGCGTGACTCGTCCTCCATCTGCTCCTCGGTGAACGTCTCGGCGCCCTCGGGGAGGTGCCCCATGAAGACGATGGTGTGCACCCACACGTTGCGGACCACGTTGGCCAGCACGGCGGCCGCCAGCGCCCGCCGCCGCCCGGCGCGGCCGGCCAGGAGGGGGAAGGCCACGTAATCCTTGCCGATCTGCCGCGCGGCCTTGCGCAGCAGCGCCACGATCTCCTCCCGGGCCTGCGCCCGCGGCTTCTCGCCGCGGCGGACGGCGTCGAGCTCCATGTCGTAGAGGGCGATGCCCCACTCGAAGACGGCGGCCATGGCGATCCCGTAGAGCGGTTGGAGGAGGTAGACCGGGTGCCAGGGCTGCTCGGGCACCACGCGCATCGCCGAGTAGCCGAGGTCGCGGTCCTTGCCCACCACGTTCGTGTACATGTGGTGCTGGAAGTTGTGGGCGTACTTCCACGACCGGGCGGTCGACGCGGCGTCCCACTCCCAGGTGGTCGAGTGGATGGCCGGATCGCCCATCCAGTCCCACTGGCCGTGCATGACGTTGTGGCCGATCTCCATGTTCTCGAGGACCTTGGCCACGGTCAGCAGCGCCGTCCCGCCGACCAGCGCCGGCCGGTAGCGGGCCAGCAGCAGCAGCGCGCGCCCGCCCGCCTCGAGGTGGCGCTGGACGCGGACGACGCGGTGGATGTACGCGGCGTCGGCCGCCCCAAGGTCGCTGCGGACCTCGGCGTAGAGCGCGTCGAGCTCGGCGGCGATGGCGTCGACGTCGCGGGTGGCGGGGCGGGTGGGGAGACGGTCGGGAAGGGGCGGAGCGAGGGCGGCGGACATGCGCGAACGGCGTCCTTTCAGTCGTCTGGATCCGGGGGAGAGCCGGACGCAGGACGCCGCGGTCACCTCCCTGACTACCCGGTTGGCCGCCGCGGCGCACCCCCGGTCGCCGCGGGCGCTTGCCGCACCGGCCGCTGGGTAGCCCTCGGCCATGAAGGCACTCACGTGGCACGGCAAGCGCGACGTCCGTGTGGACAACGTCCCGGATCCCACCATCCAGGAGCCCACGGACGCGATCGTGAAGATCACCTCGACCGGTCTGTGCGGCTCGGACCTCCACCTCTACGAGGTGCTCGGGATGTTCATCGAGCCCGGCTTCACGCTCGGTCACGAGCCGATGGGGATCGTGCAGGAGGTGGGGCCAGGAGTCACCCAGATCAAGCCGGGTGACCGGGTGGTGGTCCCGTTCAACATCTCCTGCGGCCACTGCTACATGTGCGACCTCGGGCTGCAGACGCAGTGCGAGACGACCCAGGTGCGCGAGGAGGGCTCGGGGGCCGCGCTCTTCGGCTACACCAAGCTCTACGGCAACGTGCCCGGCGGCCAGGCGGAGTACCTGCGCGTGCCCCAGGCCCACTACGGGCCGATCAAGGTCCCCGAGGGGCCGTCCGACGACCGCTTCCTCTACCTCTCGGACGTCCTGCCCACCGCCTGGCAGGCCGTGCACTACACCGACACGCCCGGCAGGGGGACGATCGCCGTCTTCGGCCTCGGGCCGATCGGCGAGATGAGCTGCCGGATCGCCCAGCACCTGGGCAACGACGTCATCGGGATCGACCTCGTGCCGGAGCGGCTCGCGCGGGCCGCGTCGCACGGGGTCCGCACGATCGACCTCAACCAGCACGGCAAGGACCTCACCGACGTCGCCCGGGAGATGACGGGCGGGCGCGGCCCCGACGCGATCATCGACGCGGTCGGCATGGAGGCCCACGGATCCGGGCTCGGCAAGTTCGCCCAGCAGGCCGCCGGCCTGCTCCCCGACAAGATCGCCCAGAAGGCGATCGAGACCATGGGCGTCGACCGGATGTCCGTCATCAACGCGGCGGTCGACATGGTCAGGCGCGGCGGGACGATCTCGCTGTCGGGCGTCTACGGCGGCACCGCGAGCCCGATGAACCTGCTGGTCCTGTTCGACAAGCAGATCAAGCTGCGCATGGGCCAGGCCAACGTGCGGCGCTGGGTCGACGACATCCTCCCGCTGCTCGACGAGGGCGCCGGAGACCCCCTGGGCGTCGACGCCTTCGCGACCCACCACGTGCCGCTCGACCAGGCGCCGTGGGCCTACGACGCCTTCCAGAAGAAGGAGGACGGGGCCTTCAAGATCGTCTTCAAGCCGTAGGGGGCGAGCGGCTCGCCATCGGCGGCGGCGCGGCGGCGCGAGCGCGACCGGCTCGCGCGCGACGACGCGCAGCACGTCGAGCGCCTGGACGTTGCCCGAGC
>CALMNS010000069.1 GCA_937871635.1 uncultured Solirubrobacter sp. | reverse complement strand
CTGGCCGCCGGTCCCCTGCACCGGCGGGAGATCGAGGCGCTGGTCGGGCGGCCGGCGGCGGCCGGCGTCGGGCTCTGGGTCGACCTCCTCCGGGTCCCGCCGCTTGGCACCTGGGAGCAGCGCCGGGCCGACCTCTACGCGCTGGCCGAGGCAGAGGTCGGCCCGCCGCCGGACGGGCTCACGCCCGCCGCGGCCACCGACCATCTCGTGCGCTCCTACCTGCGCGCCTTCGGGCCGGCCGGCCGGCACGACGTCGCGAGCTTCACGGGACTCCGTCTCGGGGAGCTCGCCGGGCCGCTCGGGCGCCTCGGCCTCGTCACCCACGAGGGCCCCGACGGCGAGGCGCTCCTCGACGTCCCGGACGGCCGCCTGCCCGACCCGGACGCCCCGGCGCCGCCCCGCTTCCTGCCCGTGTGGGACGCGACGCTGCTCGTGCACGCCCGCCGCACCGGCGTCCTGCCCGAGGCGCTCCGCCCGCGGGTCTTCTCCGTCCGCAAGCCGCACGGGACGGCGACGTTCCTCCTCGACGGGGAGGTGGCCGGCGAGTGGCGGTTCGAGGCCGGCCGGGTCGCGCTCGAGCCCTACGGACGGCTCGATCCCGCCGACCGGCGCGCGCTCGAGGCCGAGGCCGAGCGGCTGGCCGCCTTCGCCGCCTGAGCCACGACGCGGCGCGCGTGGCAGAGTTCCGCCGATGGCGAACCTGGGCGGCACCGCGAGCATGGAGATCGAGGCTCCCATCGAGGCGTGCTGGGCGGCCGTCGAGGACCTCGGCGCGGCCCCGGAGTGGCAGGCCGGGCTCAACGCCATGGACGTCCGCGAGCGCGACGCCGAGGGGCGGGTCCTCCTCGCCGAGTCGACGAGCGACGCGAAGGTACGTCAGATCAAGAGCCTCGTCCGCTTCACCCACGAGGCACCGCACCGGCTCAGCTGGCGCCAGGAGAAGGGCGACCTCAGGTCGCTCGAGGGCGCCTGGGAGCTCGAGGCGCTCGGCCCGGGCCGGACCCGGGCCACCTACCGGCTCGACGGCGATCCGGGCCGGGTGCTCGGGATGCTCATCCGCGGCCCGGTGGAGGACCGCCTGCGCGAGATCCTCGTCGGCGGCCGGCCCGCCGAGCTCAAGCGGCGCGTCGAGGCGCCCTAGCCGGCCAGCCGCTCGTCGAGCCGCGCGAAGAAGGTGCCCCAGCCCTGCTTGGTGTGGTCGTACTCGTCGGGGCGCTTGTGCCCGCGCTGCTCGAAGCGCATCTCGGTGCGGCCGTCGCCGAGGTCGGTGAGGATGACGGTGACGAGCTCGTAGCGGTCGTCACCGGGCCGGTCGGAGAACGTGAGGACGAGCCGCTCGGGCGCGGCCACCTCTCGGTACTCGCCCACCCAGCGGATCTCGCGGCGGCCAGGGCCGCAGAACATCGTCGCCCGCCAGGCGCCGCCCGGGCGCACGTCCATCGAGACCGTGGAGAGCGGCACCTCGCAGTCGGCGCCGCCGAACCAGTCGGCGAAGCGCTCGGGCTCGGTCCACTCCCGCCACACGCGCTCGCGCGGGGCGGCGAAGACGCGCGTGGTCGTGAACCCGCTGGTGCCGAACGGCGCCGGCTCAGCCATCGTCTCGCAGCCGCTGGTCCATGCGATCGAAGCCAGCCTCCCAGAACTCGCGGTAGGTATCGAGCCACTCGGCCGCGTCCTTGAGCGCCACCGCGCGCAGGCGCGAGGGGCGCAGCTGCGCGCTGCGGCGCCGTTCGATCAGGCCGGCGCGCTCGAGCACGCGCAGGTGCTTGCCGACCGCCTGGGCGCTCATCGGGAACGGCGCTGCGAGGTCGGTGACCGTCGCCTCGCCTTCCACCAGGCGCGCGAGGATCGCCCGCCGGGTGGGATCGGCGAGCGCGGCGAAGGTCGCGCTGAGCTGGTCGACTGGCACGCTACCAAACAAGGTGGTTTGATAAGCGTACGTCACCAACGAAGGCAGGGAGGACGCCGATGCGCCGGATCATCAACTCGACCTACATCTCGCTGGACGGCGTGGTCGAGCAGCCGCACGAGTGGCCGACGATCGAGCGGCCCTCCGACGAGCGCGGCGGGCAGATCCAGACGAGCCTGCTGATGGCCTGCGACGCCGTGCTGATGGGCCGGCGAACGTACGACGGGTTCGCGCCGGTCTGGCAGACCCGATCCGGCGATCCCCTCTCCGATCGCATGAACACGATGCCGAAGTACGTCGTCTCAACGACGCTGAAGGACCCGGACTGGGCGAACACGACCGTGATCTCGGGCGACGTCGCAGGACAGATCCGAGAGCTCAAGGCCCAGCCCGGCCAAGACATCGTGCAGTACGGCTTCGGCGCCGTGTCCACGCTGCTCATGGAGCACGGCCTCCTCGACGAACTGCGGCTCTGGCTCCATCCGCTCTTCGTCGGTACGGGCACCAACGACGACGTGCTGTTCCCGAAGGGCCCGCCGACGCACTTCGAGCTCACCGACTCCACCATCCTCAAGCACGGCATGGCGATCCTCACCTACCGCCCCGCGTGACCATCACCACATCGCCGCGACGCGGGAACCACGTCGCACGCTCGGGTGCTTCCGACGAGGTCGCCCGCCCTGGTCGAGCGCGCAGTACTCGCCGCTGAGCCCTGACGATCCTCACACCGCGTCGCAGACCGCCCGCAGCTCGGCCACCGCCGGCCGGGCGGCCGGGTCGGGGTCGAGGCAGGCGTCGATCGCCTCGGTGAGCCGGCGGGGGAGGCGGGGTCGCAGGCCGCGCAGGGGCGGGACGCGCGCCTCGAGCTGGGGCGTGTCGGAGTCGAGCGCCTCGGCGAGCTCGAGGAGCGCGGCGCGGCCCGTGGCCGACTCGTGCAGGACGAGGCCGAGCCCCCACGCGTCGGCGGCCGGGCCGAGCTCGCCGCCGCGGACCTGCTCGGGCGCCATGAAGCACCAGGTCCCCCCGCCGGCCCGCGCGCGACCGGGGGGCCGGGCGTGGGAGAGGTCGATCAGCTTCGCGCGGCCGCCGGCCTCGGCCACGACGTTCGCCGGCTTGAGGTCGAGGTGGAGGATCCCCTCCGCGTGCAGGTAGCCGACCGCGGAGGCGAGCTGGGCGCCCAGCACGCCGAGGTCGCTCGCGCCGAGCGGGCGGCCCTCGTGGACGAGGTGCTCGAGCGTCGCGCCGGTCAGCGTCTCCATCACGATGGCCGGGCGCGGGACGTCGAGGACGTCGTAGGCCCGGACGAGGTGCGGATGGGCAAGCC
>CALMNS010000068.1 GCA_937871635.1 uncultured Solirubrobacter sp. | reverse complement strand
GGCGGGGGTCGGGCTCGACCCCTCGGCGACGGCGGCGCCCACGCCGGCGCCCGATGAGGCGCCGGCGACGCCGCCCCGCGCCGACGTGGTGCGGCTCGAGGAGCGCCTGCTGCACCGCGAGGAAAGCCTCGACTCGAAGCTGATGGAGATCGCGGAGCGCGAGCGGGCCCTGGTCGACCGCGCGGCCGAGCTCGATCAGCTCCGCGATCGCCACGTGCGCGAGCTCGAGCGGGTCTCCGGGCTCAGCGCCTCGCAGGCCAAGGGCATCCTGCTCAAGGAGGTCGACGACCAGGTCCGCCACGACGCCGCCCGCCTCGTGCGCCAGATCGAGGAGGAGACCAAGCGCGACGCCGACCGCCGCGTGCGCAACATCCTGTCCGTGGTCATGCAGCGGATGGCCGCCGGCCACGCCGCGGAGACCACCGTGTCGGTCGTCCAGCTCACCGCGGACGACATGAAGGGCCGCATCATCGGCCGGGAGGGGCGCAACATCCGGGCGCTCGAGCACCTCACGGGCGTCGACTTCATCATCGACGACACGCCGAACGCGGTGATCCTCTCCGGCTTCGACGGCGTCCGCCGGGAGATCGCCCGTCTCACGCTCGAGAAGCTGCTCCAGGACGGGCGCATCCACCCGGCGCGCATCGAGGAGTCGTACTTCCAGGCCAAGTCCGAGCTCGAGAGCCACATCGCCGAGGTGGGCGAGCAGGCGGGCTTCGAGGCCAACGTGCAGGCGCTCGCCCCCGAGCTCACCGCGGTGCTCGGCCGCCTGAAGTACCGCACGAGCTACGGCCAGAACGTGCTGGCGCACTCCGTCGAGTGCGCCCACCTCGCGGCGATGATGGCCCACGAGCTCGGCGCGAGCCCGAAGACGGCGCGGCGCGCCGCGCTCCTGCACGACATCGGCAAGGCCGTCTCGCACGAGATCGAGGGGCCCCACGCGCTGGTCGGCGGCGACCTCGCCCGCAAGCACGGCGAGTCCGAGGCGGTGGCCCACGCCATGGAGGCGCACCACAACGAGGTCGAGCCGCAGACGGTGGAGGCGGTCATCGTCCAGGCCGCCGACGCGCTCTCGGGTGCCCGCCCCGGCGCCCGCGGCGAGTCGCTCGAGCAGTACGTCAAGCGCCTGCGCGACCTCGAGCAGATCGCCACCCGGCACGAGGGGGTCGATAAGGTCTACGCCATGCAGGCGGGCCGCGAGATCCGCGTGATGGTCCAGCCGGGCGCCCTCGACGACGACGGGGCCACGCTCCTCTCCCACGAGATCGCCCGCGAGATCGAGAAGCAGCTCGAGTACCCCGGCCAGATCAAGGTGACGGTCATCCGGGAGTCGCGGGCCACGGACTACGCTCGGTGACCTCTGCGCCGGCCAGGCCGCCGGCGCCGGCCGAGCAGGTCAGTTCGCTCGCCTCGTCGCGTGGATCCGGCGGCGGTCGGGCCTCGTCGCGGCCCTCGTGGGGCTCTACGCCGTCTACCGCGCGCTGCGCGGGCTGGCAGTCTTCGGCTGGCTGTTCCGCGACCTGCTGCCGCTCGGCGACGTCACGGACTGGGCCGGCGACCACCCGTGGGCGGTGGTCGCGGCGTACGTGGCGATCTTGGCGGCGGCGGCGGCGGCGGCCCGGCTCGTGATCGGCTGGCTGGGCCGTCGCGCGGATCGCAAGGCCGCCACCGGACCGCATCCGGCGGAGGCGGCGCGGGCCATCCC
>CALMNS010000067.1 GCA_937871635.1 uncultured Solirubrobacter sp. | reverse complement strand
GGGTATCGCTGCACCGTGCTCGAAGCGCGCGGCCGGCCCGGCGGGCGCAACTGGACGGCCCGCGGCGGGACGACGGAGACCGACCTCGACGGCCGGACGCAGCGCGCGGGCTTCTCCGGAGACCAGTACATGAACTGCGGGCCCGCGCGCCTGGCCCAGCACATGGTGACGATCGACTACTGCCGCGAGCTCGGCGTCCCGGTCGAGGTCTTCACGAACGCCAACGAGGACGCGTACTACTACCAGGAGGACGTCGGCGCGCTCAGCGGCCAGAAGCTCCGCCGCCGCACCGCGAAGGCCGACCACTACGGCTACGTCTCTGAGCTGCTGGCCAAGGCGACCGACCAGGGCGCGCTCGACAGCGCGCTCAGCGCCGAGGACAAGGAGCGCCTTCTGGCGTTCCTGCGCAGCTTCGGGGCGATCGGCGGTCGCGTCGACGGGGACGCCGCCGCTTCGTGGCGCTACACGGGCTCCGACCGCCGCGGCTACGCCGTCGGCCCCGGGGCGGGCACGCAGCAGGGCGAGGCGCTCGGACCGCCGCTCGCCCTCGCCGACCTGCTGCAGAGCCAGATCGGGCGGTACTTCGCGTTCGAGAGCTCCTGGGACCAGGCCATGCTCATGTACCAGCCCGTCGGCGGCATGGACCGGATCCCCTACGCCCTGGCCAAGGCGGTCGAGGGCCAGGGCGGGCGCATCCACTACGACGTACCGGTGCGGGAGATCGCCAACACCGCCACGGGCGTCGAGTGCGCGTGGCCGGCCGCCGCGGCCCCGTCTCGGGGGACTACTGCGTGTGCACGATCCCGCCCATGGTCCTCAAGGACGTTCCCAGCGACTTCTCGGACCCGGTCAAGGCGGCGATCGCCTACGCCGTCGGCGTGTCCGTCGGCAAGATCGGCCTCGAGTATCGCCGGCGCTTCTGGGAGGAGGACGAGGACATCCTCGGCGGGATCACGAACACGAACCTCGACCTGTCGACGATCTGGTACCCGTCCTACGGCTACCTCGGCCGGCGCGGGACGGTGATCGGCTACTACAACTTCGGCGCCAACGCCGAGACCTACAGCCGCCTGACCCCCGAGGAGCGCCGCGCGCGGGCCGTCGCCCAGGGCAAGAAGATCCACGGCGACCCCTACGAGACCGAGCTGGATTCGCACTTCTCCGTCGCCTGGCACCGCACGCGCTACTCCCAGGGCGGGTGGGTGAGCTGGCCGTCGCGCACCGCCGGGCAGTACGAGCTGCTGCTGCAGCCTGAGGGGCACACCTACTTCGCGGGGGACCACCTGAGCTACTACATCGCGTGGCAGTCGGGCGCCATCGACTCCGCGCGCAAGGTCGTCACCGAGCTCCACGACCGCGTCCTGGCGACGGCGTGAGGTCCCCGGTGAAGCCCGTCCGCCTCCTCGCCGGGACCGCGCTGTCGGCGGTCACGTTCGCCGGCGGCGTCGCCGCCGCCAACCACGAGCTCCCGCTGGGCTGGGACTTCGGGGGCAGGCAGCCCGCGACGGCCTCGGTGCCCCCGCGGCCCAAGCAGGCCGTCCACGCCATCGACACCACCGTCGCCGACCCGTTCATCGCCAGCGGCGTGGCCGTGGGGCGCAACGCGAGCCTGTACTCCTCGAGCGGCACGGGGCCGGCCGCGCTCAACGTCCCGGCGGCGACCGCCGGGAGCCCGGAGGCGTTCATCGACCCGGAGCAGTTCCCCGGCGGGACGCTGACCGACGGCGTGACCATCACCGAAGCGCAGGGGATGAACGCCCTCGCGCGCATCCAGGACAACCTCGCCCGGGTGGGGCTCACGATGCGCGACGTCCTGAGCCTGCGGGTGTACATGGACAACCCGCCGGGCGCGGAGCGGATGGACTTCGCCGGCTTCAACCGCGCCTACCGGCAGTTCTTCGCCAACGTCAACCTGCAGACGCAGGAGACCATCCTGCAGCGGCGCGGCACGGGGGCGCCCGCTCCGCCCGTCGTCGTCAACCCGGTGCGCCCGTCGCGGACGGCGCTCGAGGTCGCGACGCTGCCGGTGGCCGGGTGGCTCGTCGAGATCGAGGCGGTGGCCCGCTACGGAGCGTGAGGGTGGGAGCGCCGCGGGGACACCCCGAGCCACGCGGCTCAGAAGCGCCGCTCGATCTCGCGCAGGAGCCGGCGACCGCTCCACTCGGGCGTGATGATCCGGCGCAGGTTCCACAGCGGGTGCTCGCGGTCGAGCGGGTCCGCGAGCTGGAAGGCGGCGACGTACCCGGCCTCCCACAGGCGCGGGATTGCCTTGCGATCCCACTCGCCGAACGGGTAGGCAAAGAGGCGGATCGGGTGACCGACGAGCTCGGCGAGCTCGCGCGTCGGCTCGTCGATCTGCGCGCGCCAGTCGCCGCCGCCGTACTCCGGCACGGCGCTGTGGTCCCAGGTGTGCCCGCCGATGGTCATCCCGGCGCGGTCGAGGGCCCGCACCTGGCGGCGGGTCAGCCAGCCCGGCTTGTCGAGCACGACGGTCATGACGAAGAACGTCGCGACGAAGCCGTGCCGGCGCAGGATCGGCAGCGCCTCGGTGAACTGGCCGGCCGTCGCGTCGTCGAAGGTCAGCAGCACCGGCTTGGGCGGCAGAGGCGCCCCGCGGGCGACGTGGGCCACGAGCTGGTCGCCCGTGACGGTGCGGTAGCCCGCGTCGGCCAGCGCCCGCATCTGGCGCTCCAGGACGGCCGGGGCGACGATGTAGGGACGGGCCTGCGCCCCGTCGGCCGCCGTGGCGCGCCGGATCTGGTGGTAGCAGAGCACGGGCACCTCGGCACGACGGGCGACCGCCTCGAGGTCGGTGCGGGCCGCCGGGGCGCTGCCCTGCCCCGCGCCCGGCGTCGCACGGGAGGGCTGGGAGGGCTGGGCGTCAGATCCGCCGCAGCCCGCGAGGAGCACCAGCAGCAGCGCCGCCGCCCACGACCACCGGGGGCTCATCCGCGCAGTCAATCAGGCGGGTCGCGCGGCAGGAGCGCCGCGCGACGCCCGGCGACTATCCGGTGGCGGCGTACCGGTTCCCGCCCGCCTTGCGGATCGTGCCCCGCTCCACCGCCTCCTTGAGCGCGCGGCGGAACCGCAGCGGGCCCCAGTACTTGCATCCGAGCTTCTCGCCGATCTCCTTGCGCGGCAGCTCACCCTCCTCCTTGAGCAGGTTCTCGATCAGCGAGACCTCCCGATCGAGCCACCACTGGTTCTCCTCCTCGTCGTGGCTCGAGCTCCCGGGGAACGGCGTGTAGCCACCCCGCTGGCCGCGGGGCCGGCGCTCCTGCTCGCTCGGGGCCGGGCTCATCGATCGTCTCCTTGGGGTCGGATGGTGGAGGAGCCGGGCGCGGCGTCTTCGGCGCTCGCGCGCGAGACCGGATCGGTCGGGACCTCGCCGTCGTGGCGCGGGGCGTGCGCGGTGCCGCGGCCTTCGTCGCGGCCGGCCGTGTACGGATCGGCCTCCTCTCCGGGCTCGTCGAGCTCCTCCTCGGTGGCGGAGAGCGGCGGGGCGATGTCCTCGAGGTCGCGCTGGGCGGCCTCGACGCCCATGGTCGCCTGCACGATGCCGCCGAAGATCATCACCACGGCTCCGACCAGGTAGCCGATGAAGATCTGGTCCGGGTCGCCGCCCTCGATGAGCGCGCCGAACAGCAGCGGCCCGCCGAAGCCGCCGACGATGGTGCCGCTCGCGTAGAAGAACGCGATCGCCATCGCCCGGGTCTCCATCGGGAAGATCTCCGAGACGGTCAGGTAGGCCGCGCTCGCACCGGCGGACGCGAAGAAGAAGATGATGCACCACGCGATGGTCTGGGTCGTGGCGTCGAGCGTCCCGTTCTTGAACAGGATGCCGGTGATGATGAGCAGGATCCCCGAGAGGATGTAAGTCCCCGCGATCATCGGCTTGCGCCCGACCGTGTCGAAGAAGCGTCCGAGGAACAGCGGACCGCAGAAGTTGCCGACCGCGAACGGGAGCAGGTAGAGGCCGACGCTGCCCGCGTTCACCCCGTAGACCTCGGTGAGGACGAGCGCGTAGGTGAAGAAGATGGCGTTGTAGAGGAAGGCCTGGCCCGTGAAGAGCGACAGCCCGACGAACGTGCGCTTCGGGTACAGCTTGAAGACCACGCCGGCGATCTCGCCGATGCCCATCGGCGGGCGCTGCTTGACGCGGATCGTGCGGCGCGGCTCGATGAGCTCCTGTCGCGTGGACTCCGTGATCTGGCGCTCGATGTCGCGGGTGACTCGCTCGGCCTCCTGATCGTGGCCGTGCAGGAAGAGCCAGCGCGGGCTCTCGGGCACGTTGCGCCGCACCAGGAGGATGGCGAGGCCCATGACGGCGGTCATGCCGAAGGCAATGCGCCAGCCGACGTCGATCGCGAACAGCGACGTGTCGAGCAGCAGCAGCGATGCGAGCGAGCCGAGGATCGTGCCGATCCAGAAGGAGCCGCCGATGAGGAGGTCCACCGCGCCGCGCACGCGGGCGGGGATCAACTCGTCGACCGCGGAGTGGATGGCCGAGTACTCGCCGCCGACGCCGGCCCCGGTGATGATGCGGCAGGCCAGGAACCACACGAAGTTCATCGAGAACGCCGTGAGCACGCTGCCGGTCATGAAGATGAACAGCGTGAGCATGAACAGCTTCTTGCGGCCGATCCGGTCGGCGAGGCGCCCGAAGAACAGCGCGCCGGCGCAGGCGCCGAGGATGTAGGCAGAACCCGCGGCGCCGATCTGGGCGGCGCTGAGCTCGAGGCCGGAGCCCTCCTCCGACAGCCGGCCGCCCAGGGCGCCGACGATCGTGACGGCGAGGCCGTCGAGGATCCACACCGTCCCGAGGCCGATGAGGACCATCCAGTGCCACTTCGACCACGGCAGCCGGTCCAACCGCGCCGGGATGTTCGTCTCGATCGTGCGGAGCGTTGTCCCCTTCCCCGCGACTTCAGCCATCAACGCCTCCCCCTGAGTGCCGGTGCGCTTCACCGCTCGGCCCGACCCGGCCGCGTCCTTGAGCGGTGTCGCAGCTGTGGTCGGCGGCCCTTTCCTCGTGCTCATTCGAGCAAACGCCCACGCGCCAGGACTTGTCACCATTGAAACCAAGTCGGGCACCGCCGCCGCCATTTGCCTAGCCGGTGAAAGACTCGCGGGCTCGTCACTCAAACCAGGGGAGGACCGTATGGCCGACAGCGTCTATCGCGTCACCGAGGTGATCGGGGTCAGCACCGACTCGTGGGATGCCGCCGCCCGCACCGCGGTCGAGACCGCGGCGAAGACGGTGCGCGACCTCCGCGTCGCCGAGGTCGTCCGCCAGGACCTGACCATCGAGAACGGCGCGGTGGTCAACTACCGGGTACGCCTGGCGATCTCGTTCAAGTACGGCACCGAGGAGTAGCGCGAGGGAGGGAACCGAGGGCGGCCCCGGCCGCCCTCGGCGTCATCCGTCCTCGTCGCTGGCCTGGGCCGCCTGGAGCGCGTCGAGGTGCGGTTGCATGTAGGCGAGGTCCGCCGGGCCGAGCCGCTCGGAGGCGGTCATCGCCTGGTGCCACAGCGGATAGGGCAGCGGCGGGCGGCTCACCTCGTCGAGCCGGCGCACGTCCTCGTCGGAGAGCGCGAGGCCGGCCGCCTCGAGGTTGTCGGCGAGCTGCTCGTCCGTTCGCGCGCCGATGATGACCGTGCTGACGCCGGGGCGGCGCAGGAGCCAGGCGAGCGCGACCTGCGCGGCGGAGACCCCGTGGCCCTCGGCGATCTCGACGAGCACGTCGATCGTGTCGTAGAGCCCGTCCTCGTCGTAGACGGGCGGCTCGCTCCACTCCGTCAGGTGCCGAGCCCCCTCCGGCCCGGACTGGCCGCGGCGGTACTTGCCCGACAGCAGCCCGCCGGCCAGCGGGCTCCAGACGAGCACCCCGAGGCCCTGGTCGAGGCAGGCGGGCAGGATCTCGTGCTCGATCGAGCGCTCCTGCAGCGAGTAGTAGACCTGGGTGCTGACGAAGCGCGGGAGGTGGTGCGCGTGGGCGATCCCCAGCGCCTTCACCATCTGCCACGCCGCGTAGTTCGAGCAGCCGACGTAGCGGACCTTGCCCGAGCGGACGAGGTCGTCGAGCGCCTCGAGCGTCTCCTCGATCGGCGTCTGGCCGTCCCACTGGTGCACCTGGTAGAGGTCGAGGTGATCCATTCCCAGCCGTCGCAGGCTGGCCTCGCATCCGCGGATCACGTGGTGGCGCGACAGCCCGGCGTCGTTGGCCCCCTCCCCCATCGAGAAGCGCACCTTCGAGGCGACCAGGACGTCGTCGCGGCGCCCCTCGAGCGCCTGGCCGACGATCTCCTCCGACGCGCCGCCGGAGTACACGTCGGCCGTGTCGATCAGCGTCACCCCGGCGTCGATGCACCGGTCGATCTGGCGGCGCGCCCCCTCGAGGTCGGTCGTGCCGACGTTGGCGAACTTGCCCTGCCCGCCGAAGGTCATGGTGCCGAGGGTGAGGGCGGAGACCCGCAGGCCGCTCGCGCCGAGCTGTCGCTGTTCCATCTCCGTCCATTCCCCGCCTCCGCGCGCCCCTACGCTTAGGAAGACGCTTGCCTTCGTCCTCCGACAGGAGCGCACCCACGTGACCGACGAGTCCACGACGACCGAAGAGCCCCGGCCGCCCGAGCCGGCGCAGCCCGACGGTGACCCGCGCTCCACGGTCCTCGCCGATGTCTCGACCGCGATGGTCGGGCTCTACAAGGAGCAGTTCGGGCGCGGGCCGACCACCACGCGCTCCCACTGGGCGGGTCCCGACGCGCTCATCACCGTGCTCGAGGACACCTACACGCCCGCCGAGCGCAATCTCCACCGGATGGGGGAGCACGAACGCCTGCGCGAGACGCGGCTCTTCTTCCAGTACGCGACGGTCCGCGAGTTCTGCGAGCCGATCGAGCGCATCACCGGCCGGACCGTGCGGGCGTTCCACAGCGCCATCGACACGGAGGCCGGCGGGCAGGCCGTCGAGGTGTTCGTCTTCTACCCCCGGGGCGAAGAGGGGCCGTCGCGGACGGAGCGCGCCGAGCCGTAGCCCGACGGGCGCCCTAGAAACGCCAGCGGACCCGGCGGGTGCCCTTCCTCGCCACGTACTGGTCACTCGAGCCGCGCAGGTCGCCCGTCACCCGCCAGCCGCTCCAGGTGAAGCTCCGCACGCCGCTCTCGTCCGGGGTCAGCCCAAGGGCACGGCGGTGCGCGCCGCGCGCGGTCCGCCGGGCGGTCGTGCAGGAGACGCGCAGGGCCTGGATCCGGCTCAGGTCGACGCCTTCGTAGCGCGTACCGGCGTAGGGGTCCTTCACCGGGGCGCAGGACTGGTAGGCGGCCCCCTGCGCGACGGGCGCCCCGGCGGCGACCAGGAGGGCGGAGGACACGGCGACGGCCAGCGGTTTCTTCATGCCCGGCGGCATAGCAGTCGGCGCGCGCTCGCGCAACGATGCCGGTGGCGATGAGTTCGCTCGCCGGCGCCGGTCTGCATCACCACTGTCCGCAGCGGGAGCCCGTTCCCGCTCAAGCGAGGAGGCCTGACGTGCCGCAGAAGATCATCCCCAACCTCTGGTTCGACACCGAGGCGGAGGAGGCCGCCGCCTTCTACGTCTCCGTCTTCAACAACTCGCGCATCGTCAACCGGACCCACTACACCGACGCCGGCCCGCGGGAGTCCGGGATGGTGATGACGGTGGAATTCGAGCTCGACGGGCAGCGCTACGTCGGCATCAACGGCGGCCCCGAGTTCACCTTCGACGAGGCCGTGTCCTTCCAGATCGACTGCGCCGACCAGGAGGAGGTCGACTACTACTGGGAGAAGCTGTCCGAGGGCGGCTCCGAGGGGCCGTGCGGCTGGCTCAAGGACCGCTACGGCCTGTCGTGGCAGGTCGTCCCGGCCGGGATGGAGGAGCTCTTCGCCGATCCGGACCCCAAGCGGGCCGAGCGCGCGATGAAGGCGATGCTCCAGATGGGCAAGCTCGACATCGCCGCGCTGCGCGAAGCGGCCGACGGCGTCACCGCGAGCTAGCGGGTCCGCGGCGCGGCGCGGGGCGATCGGGGGGGCCGGGGGCGATCCGGCGCCCGCCCATGGCCGGCGCGCCGAGCCGGGTACCGTTCGCAGACCCGACCGACGAAAGCGAACACGGACATGGCCCGCTGCACCCATCTCGATCAGGTGACCCTCGACACGCTCCCCGAGGCGGTGGACGGGTGCGAGGACTGCCTGCGCACCGGCGACGAGTGGATGCACCTGCGGATCTGCCTGACCTGCGGCCACGTCGGTTGCTGCGACGACAGCCCGAACCGGCACGCGACGGCGCATCGCACCGCCGCCGATCACGTCCTCATCCGGTCGCTCGAGCCCGGGGAGAACTGGTCCTACTGCTTCGTGGACGAGGTCGGGATGATCCTCCCCCGGCCCGGCGGCGAGACGCAGATCCCGCCGTCGCCGATGCTCAGCCGGTAGCCGTCCCCGCGGGCGCCGGGGCGGCCCGCCGTGCCGCGGCGCCGGTGCCGCAGTTCCTCGGCCAACGCCGGGGT
>CALMNS010000066.1 GCA_937871635.1 uncultured Solirubrobacter sp. | reverse complement strand
CCGTGCCGCCGAGCGCAAGGGCTCAGACCTCGTCCGCCACGCCCTCGCCTCGATGCACCCGGGACGGGCCCGCGCGTGGTCGCGGGCGCTGCGGCGCTGGCCGACCGGCGACCAGGTCGACCTGCTCGACGCCTACCACCTGATCACCGCGCCGACGCTCCTGCTCTGGGCCGACCGCGACCGCCGGCATCCGATCGCCGTCGCCGAGGAGGCGCTCGAGCTCATCGCCGACGCGCAGCTGCGCGTACTGCCGGGCACGGGCTACCTCATGGCCTACGATGATCCGGTGGGCCTTGCTCGAGAACTGGTCGCGTTCTGCACATGACGACCCGCCCCACCACCTGCTCGATCGGCCGCGCCATGGACCTGCTCGGTGAGCGGTGGACCATGCTCATCCTCCGCGAGGCGTTCTGGGGCGTGCGGCGCTTCACCGAGCTGCAGCGCAACCTCGGCATCGCCCGCAACATCCTGTCCGCCCGCCTGCAGGCGCTCGTCGCCGCCGGGATCCTCGAGCGCCGCCTCTACCACGAGGAGCCCGAGCGCTACGAGTACGTCCTCACTCAGAAGGGGCGCGACCTGTACCCGGCGATCGTGGCCATCATGCGCTGGGGGGACAAGCACCTCTCCGAGGGGCAGGCCCCCCCGCTCGTCCTGCGCCACTCCTGCGGGGGAGACGCCGCCCCGCACCTCGCCTGCGCCCACTGCGGCGAGCCCGTCGACCCGCGGGACATCACGCCGGAGCCAGGCGGGGTAGCTTCGCTGGCATGACAGAGACTCTGTGGGGCGGGGAGACCGCCAAGGCCGTCGACAACTTCCCCGTGTCCGGCGAGCGCGTCCCGGCGTCGGTGATCCACTGGCTCGGGCGCATCAAGGCGGCCGGGGCGCGCGCCAACGCCGAGCTCGACCTGCTCGACGCCGGGCTGGCGGAGCGGATCGCGGCCGCCGGCGACGCGGTCGCCGCCGGCGACCACGACGACCAGTTCCCCATCGACGTCTTCCAGACCGGCTCGGGCACGTCGTCGAACATGAACGCCAACGAGGTCATCGCCGCGCTGGCCGGCGAGGGCGCGCACCCCAACGACCACGTCAACCTCGGACAGTCCTCCAACGACGTCTTTCCGAGCGCCGTCCACCTCGCGGCCCACGACGAGGCGACGCGCGCGCTGCTGCCCGCCCTCGAGCGGCTCGAGCAGGCGTTCGCCGCGAAGGCCGAGGCGTTCGCCGACATCGTCAAGGCCGGCCGCACCCACCTGATGGACGCGGTCCCCGTGACGCTCGGCCAGGAGTTCGGCGGCTACGCGGCCCAGGTCCGGCTGGGCGGGCACCGCGTCCGCGACGCCCTGCCGCGCGTGGCACAGATCCCCCTCGGCGGCACAGCGACCGGGACCAGGCTCAACACCCACCCCGACTTCGCCGAGCGGGTCCGCGGGCTGCTCGGCGTCGGCGCCCCGCCCGAGGACCCGTTCGAGGCGCAAGCCAACCGCGACGCCCTCGTCGAGCTCTCCGGGGCGCTGAAGGTCGTCGCCGTCTCGCTGACCAAGATCGCCGGCGACCTCGCGCTGATGGGCTCGGGGCCGCGAGCCGGGATCGGTGAGCTCTACCTGCCCGAGCTGCAGAAGGGCTCCTCGATCATGCCCGGCAAGGTCAACCCGGTGATCCCCGAGGTGGTGCTGCAGGTGGCCGCGCAGGTCATCGGCAACGACACGGCGATCACCGTCGGCGGGCTGCAGGGGCAGTTCGAGCTCAACGTGCGCATCCCGCTCATCGCGCGCAACCTGCTGGGCTCGATCGCGCTGCTCGCGAGCGCGTCGACCCTGCTGGCCGAGAAGTGCGTCGAGGGGATCGAGCCCAACCTCGAGGGCTGCGAGCGCTCGGCCGAGGGCACCCTCGCCGTGGCCACCGCGCTCAACCCGTACATCGGCTACGACAAGGCCTCGGAGATCGTCAAGGCCGCGTCGGCCTCGGGCGGCACCCTGCGCGAGACCGCCCGCGAGCAGGGCGTCGACGACGAGACGCTCGACAAGGCGCTCGACTTGCGCAAGATCGCCGCAGGATCGAAGGGATAGGCAAGCAGCCCGTCCTCGCCGGCGTCGCCGGCGCGGTCGTCATCGCCTTCTCGGCGATCCTCGTCCGGCTCGCCGACGTGGCGCCGGCGACCGCCGCCGTCTTCCGCTGCGCCTACGCACTGCCGCTGCTGGGCGCCCTGGCCTGGCGCGAGCGGCGGCGCTACGGGCCGGCGGTAGCCGGCGACCGCCGGCTCGTCGCCGTGGCCGGGGTCTTCTTCGCGGCGGACCTGGTGCTCTGGCACTACGCGATCGAGGACATCGGGGCGGGGCTGTCCACCGTGCTCGGCAACCTGCAGGTCGTCCTCGTGCCGCTGATCGCCTGGCTCGTGCTCTCCGAGCGGCCGAGCGGCCGGATCCTCCTCGCCCTGCCCATCGCCCTGAGCGGCATCGTGCTCATCTCGGGCGCGCTCGAGCGGGGCGCGTTCGGCGATGACCCGGCCCGCGGCGTCGCGTTCGGCATCGCCACGGGGATCTCCTACGCGATCTTCATCCTGCTGCTGCGGCGCGGCAACCGCGACGATCGCCGCCCGGCCGGCCCGCTGTTCGACGCCACCGCGGTCAGCGCCGTGGTCGCGGTGGGGATCGGGCTCGTAGTCGGCGACGTCGACCTGGCGCCGGCCTGGCCCGCGCACGGCTGGCTGCTCTGCCTGGCGATCAGCTCGCAGGTGCTCGGCTGGCTGCTGATCAGCGTCTCGCTGCCGCGCCTGCCGGCGGCGCTCACCTCGCTGCTGCTCTGCGTCCAGCCCGTGGGCAGCGTGCTGCTCGGGGTGGTTCTGCTCGGCGAGGCCCCCTCCCCCCTGCAGATCGCCGGCGTCGGCTGCATCCTCGCCGGCCTGCTCACGGTGGCTGGCGGCGGTGGTGGTGGTGGCGGCAGCGGGGCGAATCGTCACGATCCCGCGCGCAGATCGTCACGAACAGCGCCAGACACGGAGCCCGTGCAGACGTAGCGTTCAGAGGCATGGACGACGACGAGGACGACGACACCCTTCTCGGAAAGTGGACACTCGGAGCCTCTCCACGAGAGTCTCCGAGTGTCCATTCCGGCGAGGACACACCGACGCCCGCCCCATGGCGGGACGACGACGACGGCGCGCTGCCGATGCGCCAGATCCCGCTCGGGCCGCGGGTCCCCGACCTCGCGGCCATCGACCGGACGGCGTGGCGGCGGGTCCTGACGCAGATCCCGGAGGCCCTCCGCACCAAGGCAGCGCTCCATCCCTATCTCGATGCGGACAGAAGGGCCGAGGCCTTCGAGCTCGCCCTCGCCCTTCCTCCCTCGCCCACCGACGGGCTCGCGCGGCGCTGCACCCGGGCACCCGCGTCCCGGTGCCGAGGGTCGGGCGGAAGGGCTGGCGGCAGATGACCGTGCGGATCCCGGACGCCGCCCACGACGACCTGACGGTCGCGGCCGAGCTCCTGGGCACCCGCCCCGCGGAGCTCGCCCGCATGTTCGTCCTCAACGGGACGCGCCGCGCGCTGGCCGACCAGGACGCGATCGGCTAGTCCATCGCCATGGCGATGTACTTCGTCTCGAGGTACTCCTCGATCCCCTCACGGCCGCCCTCGCGACCGAAGCCCGACGCCTTGACGCCGCCGAACGGCGCCGCCGGGTTCGACACGAGCCCCTGGTTGAGGCCGATCATGCCGGTGTCGAGCGCCTCGCAGACCCGGAAGGCCCGCTTGATGTCGCGCGTGTAGACGTAGGAGACGAGGCCGTACTCGGTGTCGTTGGCCCACGCGACCGCCTCGTCCTCCGAGCCGAAGCCGACGACGGGGGCCACCGGGCCGAAGATCTCCTCCTGGAGCAGCCGCGTCCCGGGCGTGACGTGGGCGAGGACGGTGGGGGCGTAGAAGTAGCCCGGACCGTCGATCCGCGTCCCGCCGACCACCGCCTGGGCGCCGCCCGCCACCGCGTCGTCGACGAGCTCGGCGACCTTGCCGCGCTGGTCGTCGTCGATCAGCGGGCCGACGTCGACGCCCTCCTCGGTGCCGCGGCCGACCTTCATGGCCCCGAGCCGCTCGGCGAGCTTCGTCGTGAACTCGTCCTGGACGCGCTCGGCGACGTGGAAGCGGTTGGCCGCGGTGCACGCCTCGCCGACGTTGCGCATCTTCGCGATCACCGCCCCCTCGACCGCGGCGTCGACGTCCGCGTCGTCGAAGACGAGGAACGGGGCGTTGCCCCCGAGCTCCATCGAGGTCTTGAGCAGGCCCTGGGCCGACTGCTCGACGAGCTTGCGGCCCACCTCGGTCGAGCCGGTGAAGGTGAGCTTGCGCAGGCGAGGATCGGAGATGATCGGCTTGGAGACCTCGCTCGACGAGGAGCTCGTCAGCACGTTGAGCACCCCGGCGGGCAGGCCGGCCTCCTCGAGGATCCGCGCGAGGGCGAGCATGCTCAGCGGCGTCTGCTGCGCGGGCTTGATCACCATCGTGCACCCCGCGGCGACGGCCGGCCCGATCTTCCGGGTGCCCATCGCCATCGGGAAGTTCCAGGGGGTGATCGCGTAGCACGGGCCGACGGGCTGCTTCATGGTGATCAGCCGCCCCACTCCGCTCGGCGCCTTCGCGAAGCGGCCCTCGATCCGGACCGCCTCCTCGGCGAACCAGCGGAAGAACTCCGAGGCGTAGGTGATCTCCGCCTTGGACTCGGCCACCGTCTTGCCCATCTCGAGGGTCATCAGCACCGCGAGCTCATCGACCTGCTCGGTGATGGCCTGCCAGGCCCGCCGCAGGATCTCGCCCCGCTCGCGCGGCGGGTGCGCCGCCCACTCGCCCTGTACGGCGGCGCAGGCGTCCATCGCCGCGCGGGCGTCGTCCTCCGTGCCGTCGGCGACGGTGGCGATCGCCTCGCCCGTCGAGGGGTCCTCGACCTCGAAGGTCTCGCCGCCCGAGGCGTCGCGCCACTCCCCGGCCAGGAAGAGCTGCTTGGGAACCGTATCGGTGTCGATGGTCATGCGGCGACCGTTTGAGTACCCAACTCCTCCGAGATCGTCACGTCGATCGAGTAGTCGATCGGGAGGACGATCAGCGACGGGAGGTCCACGGCGAGGGCCGAGCGCAGGTGGCGGCCGAAGTCCTCGACCGACTCGCAGCGCCACGCCGGCATCCCGAAGGCGTCGGCGAGCTTGACGAAGTCGGGGTTCGTGAAGTCGACGCCGAAGTGGCGGCCGAACTTGTTGTCCTGCTTCCAGACGATCGACCCGTACTGACGGTTCTCCCAGATGACGTTGACGATCGGCGTGCGCAGCCGCATCGCGGTCTCGAGCTCCTGCACGTTCATCAGGAAGCCGCCGTCGCCGTTGACCGTGATGACGTTGCGCCGCGGGTAGACGAGCTTGGCCGCGATGGCGGTGGGCAGGGCGATGCCCATCCCCGCCAGCCCGTTGGCGATGTGGACCGTGTTGGGCTCGTGGGCGGGGAACATCCGCGCGATCCACAGCTTGTGCAGCCCGACGTCGGAGATCAGGAGGTCCTCGCGGCCGAGCACCTTGCGGATCTCCCACAGGGCGCGCGGCGGCTGCATCGGGAAGGAGGGGTCCTCGCGACCTGCCTCGAAGTGGCCGATGACGATCTCGTTGAGCCGCGAGTCCTCGACGGGGTGCGGCGCGTCGCGGCACTCCTCGG
This sequence comes from uncultured Solirubrobacter sp., assembly GCA_937871635.1. GTDB lineage: Bacteria > Actinomycetota > Thermoleophilia > Solirubrobacterales > Solirubrobacteraceae > JACCYI01. Next base: position 6,861 of record CALMNS010000066.1, on the reverse strand, counting down.
CCAGCCGCGAGAGGATGTGGTAGAGGTCGCCGATCAGGTCGATCTCGGTGATGAAGTGCTCGTCGACCTCGATGGCCGCCGTGTCAATGCAGACGATCTTCTTGTCGCGCCGCGGGTTCCAGTTCGACGGGGCGTGCTCGACGAGGTCGTAGCCGACGGTGATGACCACGTCGGCGTCCTCGAAGCCGGCCAGCGCGTAGTCGTGCGACTGCAGCCCGACGGTGCCGAGCGCGTGCGGGTCCTCGTAGTCGAGCAGGCCCTTGCCCATGAAGGTCTCGGCGACGCCGATGCCGGTCGCCCGGGCGAACTCGCGCAGGGCGGGGGCCGCGCCGACGCGGGCCACGCCGTTGCCGGCCAGGACGATCGGGTGGATCGCCGAGCGGATGATCTGGGCGGCCTCGAGCAGCGCCGCGGCGCCCGGCTCGGGCGACCGCATCCCGCTGCGAGCGGGCAGCGGCTCGGCGTCGACGGACGCCTCCATGACGTCCTCGGGCAGCTCGATGTGGGTGGGTCCCGGCTTCTGGGCCTGGGCGACCTTGAACGCCTTGCGCACAACTTCGGGGATGATCCGCGGGTTACTCAAACGGGCGTTCCACTTGGTGACCGGCTTGAACAGCGACACGCAGTCGAGGTACTGGTGCGACTCCTTGTGCATCCGCTCGAGGTCGCCCTGGCCCGTCAGGGCGACGAGCGGCGAGTGGTCGAGCAGCGCGTCGGCCACCCCGGTGACCAGGTTCGTCGCCCCTGGGCCGAGCGTGCCGAGGCAGACGCCGGCGCGCTGGGTGAGCCGACCGTACATGTCGGCCATGTACGCGCCGCCCTGCTCGTGGCGCACGGGGACGAAGTCGATCGAGCTGGCGTCGAGCGACTCGTTGAGATCGAGCGTCTCCTCGCCCGGGATGCCGAAGACGTGCTTGACGCCCTCCGCCTCCAGACACTCGACGAAGAGGTCAGACGCCTTGCGATCGCTCACGACTACCGTAATGCCCGTGCGACTGGTACTTGCAACCGCCTTTCTGCTCGCCCTCCTCTCCGTTGGGGGGGCGGGGTCCGCCTCGGCGGCGACCAAGCTGACGATCCGCGGCGCGGGCTACGGCCACGGGGTCGGGATGAGCCAGTACGGCGCCTACGGCTTCGCGCTGCAGGGCTCGAGCTACCGCCAGATCCTCGGCCACTACTACACGGGCACGCGCCTCGCCACCTCGGGCTCGACGACGGTCCGCGTCCTCCTCGGGACGGGCTCGGCCTTCTCGGGCGCGACGCGGGCGGGCGGGCGCCGCGTCGACCCCACGCGCACCTACGCCGCCCGCGTCCGCGGCGGCGCGGTTGACCTCCTGTCGCCGACGGGCCGGCGCCTGGCCACCGTGGCCGCCCCGCTGCGGGTGACCACGAACGGGCTCCTGACCCTCAAGGGTCGCGGCAGCTACCGCGGCGCGCTCGAGTTCCGCCCGGCGGGCGGCGGCCTTAACGCGATCAACGCCCTGCCGCTCGACCAGTACCTGCAGGGCGTCGTCGCGCTCGAGTCACCCTCGAGCTGGCCCGCCGAGGCGCTCAAGGCGCAGGCGGTCGCCGCGCGCACCTACGCGCTGACCACGAACAAGCCGGGCGACGGCTTCGAGCAGTACGCCGACGTCCGCTCCCAGGTCTACGGCGGGGTGGGCGCCGAGACGCCGGCCACCAACGCCGCGGTGCAGGCCACCGCCGGCCAGGTCGTCACCTACGCCGGCCGGCCCGTCACGACGTTCTTCTTCTCGACCTCGGGCGGCCGGACGGAGAACGTGGAGAACACCTCGCTCGGCAGCGGCCCGCTCCCCTGGCTCAAGTCGGTCGCCGACCCCCACGACGACGTCTCCCCCCGGCACCGCTGGTCGCTGCAGCTCACCCCGGCCCAGGCCGGGCGCCGGCTCGGCGGCCTCGTCCGGGGGACCTTCCGCGGCATCGAGGTGCTCCAGCGCGGCGTGTCCCCGCGCATCGTGCGCGCCGAGGTGGTCGGCTCCCGGGGCCGGACCGCCGTGACCGGCGCCCAGCTGCGCGCGCGGCTCGGCCTGCTCGACACGTGGGCCTACTTCACGACGATCTCGACCGAGGAGGAGGACGTGCCGGTCAGCCGCCGGGCCCGGGCCGCGGGCGTCCTCCCCGCCCAGACCTCGCTGGTCGGGCGGGTGGTCGGGCGCCGCGGGCCCGCCACGCTTCAGATCGCCACGCAGGCCGGCTGGCGGGCGGCCGGCACCACCCGCATCCGCCGCAACGGCACCTACTCCTTCGGCCTGTGCGCGAAGGGGCGCTACCGGGTGAAGGTGGGCAAGGCCTACGGGCCGCTCGTCCGCGTGCGCTAGCTCGCTACCCCTTGTACAGCCGGGCGAGCGACTCGGCGACGCAGACGGGCTTGTCGCCGTTGGAGCCCTCGAAGGTGAGCTCGAGCTTGAGCTGGACGCCGCCCGAGATCTCCTCGACGGAGACCACCTTCGCGCGCATGCGCACCTTGGCGCCCACCGGCAGCGGGGCGGGGAAGCGGACCCGGTCGAGGCCGTAGTTGATGCCGAAGGCGAAGCCCTCGAGCTGGAGCACCTCGTCGGAGAGGCTGGGAGCCAGCGAGAGCGTGTAGTAGCCGTGGGCGATGGTGCCGCCGAACGGGGTCTCCTTCGCGCGCACGGGATCGACGTGGATCCACTGGTGATCGCCGGTCACGTCGGCGAAGGCGTCGATCGCCGCCTGGGTGACCTCGTGCCACTCCGAGGTGCCCACCTCCTCGCCCTCGGCCGCCTTGAGCTCTTCGAGTCCTGTAATGGTGCGCATGCGATGAGTCCTACCCGACCTTTGCTCGTAGCGGACGCCCCGGCGCTCCTCTACCGGGCGTTCTTCGCCCTGCCCGACACGATCACGGGCGCCGACGGTCGGCCCGTCAACGCGCTGCTGGGCTCGCTCAACGCGCTGCTCTACACGATCGAGGAGTACAGCCCGCGCGCCGTCGTCTGCTGCTTCGGGCAGGAGTCGGCGGTCTACCGGACCGAGGCCTACCCGCCCTACCACGCCTCGCGCCCGGAGATGCCCGCCGCCCTGCGCGAGCAGTGGGGCGAGGCCCCCGCCCTCTACGAGGCGCTCGGCTTCACCGTGCTCGACCACCCCGACCTCGAGGCGGACGACCTGCTCGGCGCCCTCGCCCGCGCCGAGACCGCCGCCGGCGGCAGCACCCTCATCCTGACGGGCGACCGCGACCTCTTCCAGTGCGCGTCGGACTCCGTGACGGTCCTCATCCAGCGCACGGGCGGCAAGGGGCCCCAGGCCGTCGGACCCGACCAGGTCCGCGAGTGGTACGGGATCGACCCCGAGCGGGTGCCGGACTTCATCGCCCTGCGCGGGGACCCGTCCGACGGGCTGCCGGGCGCCAAGGGGATCGGGGAGAAGACCGCGGCCGACCTCCTGCGCCGCCACGGCTCGCTCGAGGCGGTGCTCGACGCCGCGGTGCGCGAGAAGCCGGCGGTGCGCCGGGCGCTGATCGGCCAGCGCGAGGAGCTGCTCATGTTCAAGGAGGTCGCCACCCTGCGCGGCGTGGACGTCGAGCGCCCGCCGGACCGGCCGCTCGACCGCGAGGGGGGCGCGGAGGCGGCGCGGCGCCTCGGCCTGGCCCGCCTCTCGGAGCGGCTGGAGGGCTGATCAGCCGACGACGAGGGCGAAGGCGGACGGCTCGATCGACAGCGGCGCGGGCGAGCACAGCTCGCCGTCGACGTTCATCTCGGCGTCGGGCCGCAGCCCGAGCTCGATCTTCCGGCCCTCCGCGTCGATCACCCCGCCCTGGTCGGCGAGGTCGCCGCGCCGCATCCCAATCGCGCGCCACGCGAGCTTGAGCCGCGAGCCGGCGGGGATCACGGTGACGTGCAGGACGCCGTCCCCCGGATCGGCGTCGTCGATGGACGAGCCGCCCCCGAACGCGCCCGAGACGGAGACGATGAGCTGCCACGCGTCGCCCGCGAAGATCGGCTCGGCCGCGCCGTCGACCACCACCCGGCACGGCACGGGCCGCGAGCGCACTCCGGCCTCCAGGGCGCCGAGCAGGTAGGCGAGCGGGCCGAGCAGGAGCTTGTAGTCCTTGGCGTGACGGGCGGCGTCGGGCGCCAGCCCCGCGCTGGCCACGTTGACGAACGGGCGCCGCCCCAGGCGGCCGAGCTCGAGCCGCTCGAGCGCGCTCCCCTTCACCGCCAGCCGGATCGCCGCCTCGCGGTCGAGCGGGAGGTCGTGGGCGCGGGCGAAGTCGTTGGCGGTGCCCGTCGGGATGACCGCGAGCGGCAGTCCCCGCTCGGACCACCTCGACGGGCGTGCCCTCAGCGCGAGCCAGCTCGGCGGCGAGGCCGATCGAGCCGTCCCCGCCGGCCACCGCGATCCGGTCGTAGCCGTCGCCGAGCGACCCCGAGCCGGCCTCGGCGATGGCCCACGCGTCGATCTCCGCGCCCTGCGCCTCGAGCGCGCGGGTGAGCGCGGTCGGCTCGAGGCCGCCGCCCGAGGCGGCGTTGGCGATCAGGGCGATGCGCACCGGGCGGAGGCTAATGGCCCACTAGACTGCCGCGCGTGTTCGGACGGATCGACCACGTCGGCGTCGCCGTCGCCGACCTCGACGAGGCCCTCGACCTCTACGCGACCGCCTACGGGATGGTCGCCGCCCATCGCGAGACGGTCGCCCAGCAGGGCGTCGAGGCGGTGCTGCTCGACGTGGGCGAGAACCACGTGGAGCTGCTGCGCCCGCTGTCGGAGGAGACGCCCGTCGGGAAGTTCATGGCCCGCCGCGGCCCCGGCCTGCACCACGTCGCCTACCAGGTCGACGACATCGACGCCGCGCTGCGCCGGCTGCAGGACCAGGGCCTGCGGCTGATCGACGCGACGCCGCGCACCGGCATCCGCAACTCGCGCGTCGCCTTCCTGCACCCCACCGCCTCCGGCGGGGTCCTCACCGAGATCGTCGAACCCGCAAGCGAGAGCGAGATGCACGCCGCATGAAGCCCCGCCGGTCGTCCCTCGGCTTCCAGGGCGGAGCCGTCCTCTCCCTGCGCCTCCCCCAGGAGGCGCTCGACGCCCTGCGCGAGGCGCTGCGCGCCGGCACGGCACGGTGGCACGAGGTCGACGCCGCCGACGGCGCCGTCCTGCTCGACCTCGGGCAGGTCGTCTACCTGCGCACCGAGTCCGACGATCAGCGCGTCGGCTTCTGAACCCGGCCCGCCTGCACTCGCTCCGCGTCCTCGCCAACGCGGCCGACCTCGCCCTCTACACGCGCATCCGCTCGGTGGCCCGCACGCCGCTGACGGTGACCTGGGTGCGGCGCTACTCCGCGCTCGGTGAGCACGGCCTGGTCTGGTTCGGCGTCGGGCTCGCGGGGATGGTGCTCGACCCGGCGCGGCGCCCCGACTGGCGGCGCGGCGCGCTCAGCGTGCTGCTCGCCTACTGCGCCTCGACGAGCATCAAGCGCATGATCGGCCGCCAGCGGCCGGCCGTCGAGGACCTCCCGCACCTGATGGCCACGCCGACCGGCCTCTCCTTCCCCTCCTCGCACGCGACGTCCTCGTTCGCGGCGGCGCGGGCGTTCCGCCACCTCCTGCCGGCGGGGCCGCTCTACGCCGCCGCCGGGGCCATGGGGATCTCCCGGCTCTACCTCGGCGTGCACTACCCGTCGGACATCCTGGCCGGGGTGGCGCTCGGGACGGCGGTCGGGAGCCGATGAAGGTCGGGCTGGTGGGGATGCCCAACGCGGGCAAGTCCTCGCTGTTCAACGCGCTCTCCCAGGCCGGCGCCGAGGCGGCGAACTACCCGTTCACCACCATCGAGCCCAACGTCGCGGTCGTGCCGGTGCGCGACGAGCGGCTCGAGGCGGTGGCGGAGACCATCAAGGCCTCGAACGTCGTGTGGGACACCATCGAGGTGCACGACATCGCCGGGCTCGTCGCCGGCGCGTCGCAGGGCGAGGGGCTCGGCAACAAGTTCCTGGCCAACATCCGCGAGTGCGACGCGCTGCTGCACGTCGTGCGCGCCCACCACGACGAGAACGTCATCCACCCCGAGGGACGGGTCGACCCGATGGCCGACGTGGAGACGATCGAGACCGAGCTCGTCTACGCCGACCTCGAGTCGGCCGAGCGGCGCCTCACCCGCGTGCAGCGCGAAGCGCGCGGGGGCGACCGGGCCGCGGTGGCCGAGGAGCGCTGGCTGCGCGAGGTCATCGAGCACCTGCAGGCCGGCAAGGCGGCGCGGATGGTCCCGCCGCCGGCCGACCACCCCGAGGTGGTGCGCAACCTGTTCCCGCTCACCGGCAAGCCCGTCCTGTTCGTGGCCAACGTGGATGAGGACCCGCCCACCCACGACGCGGTGCCGGGGGACCTGGCCGCCCACGCGGCGGCCCAGGGCGCCGCCGCGATCGCGGTCTCCGCGCGGATCGAGGCCGAGCTCTCAGAGCTCGAGCCTGAGGAGGCGGCGGTGATGCGCGAGGAGCTCGGGGCCGCCGAGTCGGGCCTCGACCGCGTGATCGGCGGGGCCTTCGGCCTGCTCGACCAGATCGCCTTCTTCACCGCCGGCGAGGACAAGCCCGCGCAGTGCTGGCACCTGCGGCGTGGCCTCTCGGCCTGGCACGCCGCGGGGCAGATCCACTCGGACATCCAGCGCGGGTTCGTCCGCGCGGAGGTCATCGCCTGGGACGCGCTGGTGCAGGCCGGCGGCTACGCCGGCGCCCGCGAGCGCGGGACGCTGCGCCTCGAGGGCCGCGACTACGCGATGGCCGACGGCGACGTGCTGACGGTCAAGTTCACGCCATGACGAAGCGGTCGCGCCCGGCGGCCTTCGCCGCGTAGAGCGCGGCGTCGGCGCGGGCCAGCAGCCCCGCGT
>CALMNS010000065.1 GCA_937871635.1 uncultured Solirubrobacter sp. | reverse complement strand
GTCCGGGAGCGCCCACAGGTTCCCGGCCGGGTCGCGCTCGCAGCGCAGCCCGAGTTCGTCCGCCTGCCCGGCGAACCACGCCCGCGTGCCGACGTCCTCCTCCGTCCAGGCCAGGCGCCACACGCCGTCCTCGCGCACCCCGATCCCCTCGAGGCCACGCAGCCGCGCGGCCAGGTCCTCGGCGGTGATCACCGCGTCACGCGCCAGGCGGCGTCGGGCCGCACCCACGTCAGCTCCCCCCCGAGGACGACGACGGCCACCGGGTTGTGGCCCAGGCGGTAGGGGACGTGCTCGATCGGCGCGTCGAGCAGGAGGACGTCGCCGCGCTTGCCGAGCTCGAGCGAGCCCGTCGCGTCGGACATCCGCAGCACCCAGGCGGCGTTGAGCGTCGCGGCCAGCAGCGCCTCGCGCGCGCTCCACCCGTAGCGGCGCACCGCCAGGCCGATGATCAGGGGCATCGAGGCGATCGGCGACGTGCCGGGGTTGAGGTCGGTGGCCAGGACGCAGAGCGCGCCGGCGTCGGCCAGCGCGCGGGCCGGCGGCGTCGCCTCGTTCCCCATCTGCTCGGCCCCCGGGAGCAGGACCGCGGCGCAGTCCGCGGCGGCGGCGAGCGGCTCCACGTCGTCGGGGTGCAGGCACGAGAGGTGGTCGACCGACCGAGCGCCCGCCGCGAGGGCCACCGGCACGGAGCGGTTCGGGTTGAACTGCTCGACGTGGGCGCGCAGGTCGAGGCCGTGGTCGGCGGCCAGCTCCCCCATGCGGGCCAGGTGCTCGTTGGAGAACCCGATCGTCTCGACGTAGAGGTCGAGCGCGCTCGCGCGCGTCCCCGTCGCGACCCGCGGCACGAGCCCGGCCACCTCGTCCATCCAGCCGTCGGCGGTGTGGCCGTCGGGCACCGCGTGGGCGAGCAGGGCGGTCGAGGTGGTGGGCTGGCCGACCACCGCGTCGAGCCGCTCGGCGAGCGCGAGCGCCCGCAGCTCGGCGTCCGGCGAGAGCCCGTAGCCGCTCTTGCACTCGAAGGCGGTGGTGCCGTGGGTGAGCATCTCAGCGGCGAGGCCGAACGCCTGGGCGACCACCCGGTCGTCCCCGGCCGCGGCCAGCGCGCGCGCCGAGGCGCGGATCCCGCCGCCGGCGCGCGCGATCTCCTCGTAGGGGACGCCCGTCACCTTCATCTCGTACTCCTCCGCCCGCCAGCCGGCGAACGGCAGGTGGGTGTGGCAGTCGACGAAGCCGGGGACCAGCGCGCAGCCCCGCGCGTCGATCCGCACCTCGGCCAGGCGGTCGGACTCGAAGGCGGCGATCCGGCCGTCGGCGACGGTCAGCGACCCCGGCTCGGCGCGCAGCTCGGCGGCCCGGTCGTGGCGGAGGTGCCCGAGGCCGTCCTCCGGCGGGCGCAGGACCTGCGCTGCGTCGGCGAAGGTGACGCTCACCCCCGGCGCCTTCAGGCCGGCTCGGGATTGAGCATCGGCATCCGGATCCCCACCCGCTCGGCCGCCGCGATCGCCTCCGGGTAGCCCGCGTCGGCGTGGCGGACGACGCCCGTCGCCGGGTCGGCCTCGAGC